>WFWY01000001.1 GCA_015490895.1 Thiotrichaceae bacterium
CAGGGAGTCAACCAATAAAGCCTGGGTGCTAGGCAGTGATTATTTTAAGGAAAAAATTGCTGAAAAGCTTAATCGACCCGTTGCTCCCCTGGCTAGAGGTGGGGATAGAAAATCCAAGGCTTACAAGAAGAATCGTAGTCACAATGATGTTGGTGCCAGGAATTGACAATCAATGTACATTGTCTATTATATAGAAAATGAACTATGAAGATTTAGTCCTGGACTGGAATATTGAAAAAAATAAACAGCTCAAACAAGAAAGAGAACTCTGTTTTGAGGACGTAGAAGTTGCACTTTCAACAGGAGGATTTATAGATGATCAGCCACACCCGAATCAAGAGCTATACCCAAAGCAACGGTTGTTGATCGTTTTGATCAATAATTACCCCTGTGTCGTACCGTATGTACGGGACAAAGATAAGCTTTTCCTTAAAACCATCTATCCTAGTCGAAAGCTAAAATCACTACTTCCTGAGAATTAATTATGAGCAACACAGCTAACACCCCCACCTACATGGATGACGAAGAGCGTGACATGATTGAAAGCCTGAATCAGGCGATTGATGCGGGTACGTTTAAAATCTCTCCCCAACAACAGAGAGAAGAAAAACAGGCATTTTGGCAGCAGGTTGTTAAAAATACCGAAAAACGCAAAGCCATTACCTTGCGACTACAAAATCGTGATATTACGCGCCTAAAAGTCATAGCGCGTAGAAAAGGGCTGCCTTATCAAACGTTTATTGCTTCTGCATTACATCAACTGGCTAATGGGGACTTGATAGAACGGTAAATATCAAAGGGGTCAGACTCGTTTGATTGGCGGTCAGCGCGGTAGGTCGGGTAAGGAACGCCACCCGACACGAACAATGGGCACGCACTCATAGCCTCTCTCCTGCATTTAAGGCAACATCATTCCCCCATTCTTGAGGGTACACCTTGTTCCACTAAGCGGTGGGATGTTGAAAATGGCCATTGCTGCACGGTACTGCCAGACCCTGCTTCACAGGATTATAATGTAGATAACCCATATGAGACTGATAGTCTACTTCATCTCTAATCGTATGCTCCCAGAAACGATGTTGCCAAATGCCCCTTTCATTTCGTCGAAGCCTTGTGTTTGAAGCAGACAAATCCTAGCATAAGATATAAAATAGGTATATATTTTATACCATGCTGACTTTTGAATATGACGATACTAAAAGCCATAAGAATCTCTCCAAACATGGTATAGATTTTGATGCTGCTCAGGCACTTTGGAGTGATCCTGGCCTTCTTGAGATTCCCGCCAAAACAGTTGATGAGCCAAGGTTTATTGTCATGGCACTATTGCAAAAAAACACTGGTCAGCAGTTATAACCTATCGTGGCAAAAACATTCGTATTATTTCTGTACGTAGGTCTCGTACAGAAGAGGTAAAGTTGTATGAAAGCCAAAACATTTGATAAGAAGTTTGATGAAAACAAGGAAATTGTAGGTGATCTTGATTTATCAAAAGCCAGGCGCCCTAACCAAGAGCAAAAACGGGTAAATGTGGATTTTCCCACGTGGATGATCGAGTCACTAGATAAAGAAGCAAAGCATCTAGGGGTAACACGTCAGTCAATAATAAAAGTGTGGCTTGCCGAGCGCCTGGAGAAAATAGCTTCTAACAATTAGCTAAACCTGACCATTAGTACACCCGGGATGGGTTAGGATAGGGGGTATACATATCAATAAAGCTATGACCTGTAAGAACTTATGAATGAAGAAGAAAAGCTATATGCTGAGCGGCCTAATAAAACGGCTATCAAGCGTGAAATGCTGGCATTACGGGAGCTGGGAAGACAACTTGTTGCTGCGCCTTCAGGCTGGCTGGAGAAACTGTCAATGAGTGATCAGCTAAAGCAGGAAATTGCAAAAGCCAGAGGTTTTCGAAAAGGAGCCTTGCGCCGACAACTGATCTTTCTGGAGAAACTGTTACGGCTGGAAGATGCTGAGTTGATTCGAAGCCAGCTGGAGGATTTAACCCGGCCACAGCAACAGGAAACGGAACATTTTCATGAGCTGGAAGCCTGGCGTGATCAACTGCTGCAAGGGGATAGCGTCTTGCTGGAAGAGTTGCTTGACAGGTTTCCTCTGCTGGATCGTCAGCGTATCAGACAGTTGGTGCGAAACGCCCAAAAAGAAGCAAAGTTGAATAAGCCACCCAAGTCTTCCAGAGTGCTGTTCCGCTACTTGCGTGAAGCCTCCTGACGGTCTGTTACTCAGAACCCTTGTTCTTTTTCATTTTAGGCTGATTTTTCGCACAGTTCTTCTCAACACTGATTGAAATTTCCTGTAGCTTTTTTTTCTTTTGCTCGCTGCTGAGGAGTTCCGTTTTACCATTTTCTTCCCAGGCGATGGGTGAGTTTGATTTTAGCAGTTTAAGGTTTTTCTGTTGGCTGTCACAGTACGCTTCAAGCTGCTCACGATAGTTGTCCTGAGCCTCTTTTTGCTCGCTGGCTATTTCTCGTTGTCTGGTTTCAGGGGATTCTTCAGCGGCGTCTTTTTTTTCTCTGGAAGGGGGAAGATAAGACGAGCGCGAGGTGTGTTTTCGGGTTAGATCGGCCGCGAGACGAATTTTATCTTCAATAACTTCCGAGTGCTTTCCGGCGGGCGCAGGTCTTTCCGTGTAGTGGATTTGCCCATCTTCATCCACCCATTTGTAGATTTGTGCGGTACTGGCAGTAGCCAGACTTATCAGGGCAGTAGCGATTGAAGCAATAATATAAGTTTTCATGGTACGTTCGATAGTTAAAATTATTATTGGAGTATTAGAAAACACTAATATAGTATGTTACTATACTTTCTTACATCAGATACTAAATTTGTCAGGATGTAGCCTCTTTTGTTGTTATACGTACTGTCACGTGTAGCGGTTTTGACACTTCAAGCTAAATCCTGAAGGCGATTATATATTATGAAGACATATAAATCTTTTATTATCGGATTAGTGGCGTTTGCTTTTCCTGCTCTTTCTCTGGCTGAGAATATAGCACCTGCTGAAGCTGCTGCTTCGGTAGATCCGGGGGCAGGGCAAAGCCTGGAGACGCTGACGGTGAGGCGTGTGGAAGTCCCACTTGTGCAGGTACTGAATGGTCAGATTGAAGCCGTCAATAAGAGCACAGTTTCTGCCCAGACTGAAGGAACGATTGAAGAACTTAGCTACGATGTGGGTGATTTTGTTGAGCAAGGTAAGGTTATTGCACGCATCAAGTCACAGACACAAAGAGCCGGGCTGCGACAGGCTGAGGCATCCGTAGGGCAGGCAACGGCATCTGTTGCAAAGGCTCGTGCTGCTTATAAGGCTGCTTTGGCTGGTGCAGAGGAGGCGAATTCCAATTTTAAGCGTATTAAGGAAATCTACGCACAAAAGCTGATTTCCCGCGCCGAGTTTGACAAGGCAAATTCGGCAATGAAAACGGCTAATGCCCAGGTTGGTGCGGCAAAGGCTGCACTGGATGCCGCGAAAGCAGCGGTGGCGGCTGCAGTGGCACAGAAGACTCAGGCAGGTGAACAGTTAGGTTATACGGAGGTCATTGCACCTTATAGTGGCCTGGTCGTTGAGCGCCATGTTGAGTTGGGAGAGGTGGTTGGCCCCGGCAAACCCATTATGACGGGCATATCATTGCGTGAGTTACGGGTGACAACAGAAGTACCCCAGGGTCTCATCAAGGGTGTGCGTCAATATCAGCAGGCCAGCGTTTATATCCTGGGCGACGAGCCGCCAATCCCGGTTAAGTCACTGGTTTTTTTCCCCTATGCAGATCCATTAACCAATGCCTTTAAGGTGCGGGCTGAGCTGAAGTCCGGGCTGGATGGCATTTACCCTGGCGTGTTTGTCAAGGTTGCTTTTGTTGTGGGCAAGGATAAACAACTGGTGATACCAGAGTCTGCTGTTGCCTATCGGGGTGAGGTGACGGGGGTTTATGTTCTGAATGAGAAAGGTATCCCCCTGTTGCGTCAGGTACGTTTGGGAAGAAAGCTGGATAACGGGATGACGCTGGTATTGGCAGGGCTGGATGATGGTGAAGTGATTGCCAGGGATCCGGTTCATGCCACTTTGTTTCTCAAGCAGTCCAGCCTAATGGGGGAGAAAGCCCATGAGTGAGGGAAAAGCGACGGATCCACGCATGAGTATTTCCGGACGCATTGCAAAAAAGTTTCTGTTGACAGAAATTACCCCCCTGCTGGCACTGGTCGGTTTGTTGCTGGGTTTTTTTGCAGTCATGGTGACACCACGTGAGGAAGATCCACAAATCAATGTCACGATTGCGAATGTTTTTATTCCATTTCCTGGTGCCAGTGCCCAGGAGGTTGAACGCCTGGTGAGTACACCGGCAGAGCAGGTCTTGTCTGAAATAAAGGGCATCAAGCATATCTATTCCACTTCTCGACCGGGCCTGTCGATTTTAACGGTGCAATACAAAGTAGGTGAAGATCGTACGGATGCCCTGGTCAAGCTGTATAACAAAATTGCTTCCAATCAGGACTGGTTGCCGCAGAAGCTGGGTGTCGGCTTGCCCCTGATTAAGCCCAAGGGTATTGACGATGTGCCCATTATTACGATTACTTTGTGGACTAAAAACGAGAATAAATCAACGGCGGATTTAACCCAGGTGGCACATGCGGTAGAAGCAGAGTTGAAACGGGTTCCCGGTAGCCGGGATATTTATACAGTGGGAGGCTCGCAGCGTGTTGTTCACGTGTTGCTGGATAGTACGCGGCTGGCTGGCCACGGTATTTCATTACAGGATCTACGCGATGCCCTACAGGTAAGCAGTACCGCCAATGATGCCGTTACGCTGGTTGGGGAAAACAAGGAAATACAGGTTGTTGCCGGAAACTTGCTCAGTAGCGCCGAGGAAATTGGTGACCTGGTGGTGGGTGTGTTCGAGGATAAGCCTGTTTTCTTGCGGGATGTTGCGGATATTCGTTTGCAGGCCGACTCCCCCGAGTCTTATGTCACTTTTGGAACCGCCCAGGGTGCGTCACACAGGGGGCTTGATACTGGTATGAGCTCACCTGCGGTGACGATTGCTGTTGCCAAGCAGCCGGGCACCAATGCGGTTGATCTGGCTAACGCTGTCATTAAACGCTTTGAGCAGTTAAAGAATACCTATATTCCAAATGATGTAGAAGCAACGGTGACCCGAAATTACGGCGCGACAGCAGATGCAAAATCCAAAAAACTGATTCACAAGCTGATTATTGAAACTATTGCGGTTGCTCTGCTGATCTGGTTGGCACTGGGTTGGCGAGAGGCCTTTATTGTGGGTACAGCGGTGGTTATTACACTGGCGGTCACTTTGTTTGCTTCCTGGGCATACGGCTTTACTCTCAACCGGGTTTCCCTGTTCGCGCTGATTTTCTCCATCGGTATTCTGGTTGATGATGCTATTGTGGTGGTGGAGAATATACATCGTCATATGGTGATGGGGGGTAAAAGTCTGGTTAAGGCAATTCCACTGGCAGTGGATGAAGTGGGCGGCCCGACTATTCTGGCTACCTTTACGGTTATTGCGGCACTAATGCCCATGGCATTTGTGAGTGGCTTAATGGGGCCGTATATGAGTCCCATACCGATTAATGCCAGTATGGGGATGTTGATTTCTCTGGCCGTTGCCTATGTCGTTACTCCCTGGATGACAAACAAGGTTCTGGCTAATGTAGATTTTTCCTCGCACTCGCAAGAGGAAGCGGGGACAAGTAAAATCCGTAGGTTTTATGACAAAATCATGGGGCCTTTTCTGGATGAGAAAAAAGGAAAGCGCAGGCGGTTTACATTGTTTGCTGCTATTACTTTTCTGATTGTTGTGTCGGTTTCTCTGGCAGGTTTCAAGCTGGTCATATTGAAAATGCTGCCATTTGATAACAAGTCTGAGTTCCAGATCGTCGTGGATATGCCAGAAGGCACAACGCTGGAGCAAACTTCTCGTGTACTTAATGAAGTGAGTCAGCATGTCAAAAATCTGCCAGAAGTGAGCGATTATCAAATTTATGCGGGTACTGCTGCACCCATTAATTTTAACGGCCTGGTACGACAGTACTACTTGCGTAAGGGCTCGTACCTGGGAGATATTCAGGTAAACCTGATTGACAAGCATGATCGGGATCGAAAAAGTCATGAAATTGCAGCGGCGGTGCGTGAAGACATTCAGGCAATTGCCAAAAAATATCATGCCAGTATCAAGGTTGTGGAAGTGCCTCCCGGGCCACCCGTGTTATCACCACTTGTGGCTGAAGTGTATGGGCTGGACTACGAGGGGCAGATTGATGTAGCCAGAGAAATCCGTACGGTATTTGAAGAGACGGCAGATATTGTTGATATTGATGACAGCATTGAGGCAGCTCAAAAACGTCTGGTGGTAAAGGTGGATCGTCAGAAGGCTGCCTTGCTGGGTGTGTCACAGGCTTCCATTACCGCTGCTATTAGTACGGTGTTAGGCGGTGAAGATGTGATTTATCTGCACCGTAATGATATTAAATATGCAGTGCCAGTACGGCTGGAATTCCCGCTTGCTCTCAAAGATAAAATGGATTCCGTATTAGCCTTGCGTGTACGTAGTCGTAACCAGACACTGGTACCGATGTCTGAGCTGGTTAAGGTAGAAGAGACAACACTGGAACACTCCATTCACCACAAAGACCTGTTACCCGTAGTGTATGTGATGGGAGATATGGCCGGCAAGACGGATAGCCCCCTGTATGGCATGTTCGATATTTTCTTCGGCGTCAGGGACAAGCCTGTAGAACGTTATGGTAAACCGATTGAGCAGTATTTGATCAGTCCGCCAGAGGATCCTTATTTCTACAGTGTAAAATGGGATGGAGAATGGCAAATTACCTATGATACGTTTCGTGATATGGGTGTTGCCTATGCCTTTGGTCTGTTGTTGATGTATTTATTAATTGTGGCACAGTTTCGCTCTTATATGGTGCCACTGATTATTATGTCGCCAATTCCACTGACCGTCATTGGAGTCATGCCTGGCCATGCCTTGCTGGGAATGCAGTTTACCGCAACCTCCATGATCGGCATGATTGCCCTGGCAGGTATTATTGTGCGGAATTCTATTCTGCTGGTTGATTTTATCAATGAGCAGCTCCGTGCGGGTAAAGTACTGAAGGATGTGATTGTCAATGCCAGTGCAGTTAGAACCAAACCGATTATCCTCACCGCAGTAGCGGCCATGGTGGGGGCTTTCTTTATCATAGATGATCCTATCTTTGGTGGACTTGCCGTCTCGCTTATTTTCGGCATTCTGGTATCAACCTTGTTGACCCTGATTCTTATTCCACTGATGTATTACATGTATATTCGTAGTCGCTTGCATCTGGTCATGAAGGGGTAAAGTGTATGACACCATTTAGTCTTCAGGAGTCGGTGAACAAGCAGCGCAAGTCACTCAGAAAGTTTCTTGGTAATACCTTACGCAAGTACAAAAAAGTTCTGGCGGATGTTTTTCATAAGCCGGAAATGCTGAATGACAACCTGCGCGTCATGCTGGCGGATTTACCCTATAGTAAATATGTCTATGCGCTGGATCCACAGGGTGTACAAATCACCCCTACCATTTTTCATGAAGGCATGACGCTGGTGGATATTGGCCGGGATCGGTCGCAGCGACCCTATATGAAGTACTTGCTGGGTGGCAACCAGGATGCACTGGATTTTGACTTGTCGGAAGTGTATATCAGCAAAAACCAGAAACGCCCTTCGGTGACTGCCATTCAGGCGATCAGGAATGGTGCTGGCAAGCTACTGGGCTTTTTGGGTGTTGACTACGATCTACGGGAGTTGCCACCGGCAGACAAGATCTATGAAGAATCACGACACTATCGGCAAATCAAGGGCGATCCGGCCATTCGCAGTGGCTTGTTTTTACAACAGCGGGTCGAAAGCCTGATGGATACGCAACTGGACAGTGTTATGGCAATATTGCAGGAGCTGATGCTGGAGCATGGTGTCTATCATTGCCAGATTCACTATTCATCCAGTCGGGTCACGGTCTGGCATGTGGATGATCCGTTTGTGTATCGTATTCTGACTATGGATGAGTTGTCAGACATGAGCATTTGTCTGGCTTACCCTCGGCGATCCTATCTGGACAGGGCAATTGTGCCAAAGCAGGATATTATGAAAATATTCAAGCAGTTTTCGGCTCTTCGCTTTGCGGATCGTACTATTTATCTGCGTTCCGGCTCATTAAACCTGGTAAACGGAATGATAGGGCTGAATTTTTCATGCGATGGTACACATTACCTGCTGTTTGATGAATTCCTGAAAAAAGGTCTGGATTTCTGGTTTGGTACTGATGACCGGCTGGATGACCGGCAGTTACGACTGGATAATTTGCTGGAAAGTTTGTGTCAGAGCGGCTGCAAAGATGTCAGTCAGATTATCAGTCTGCTGGATCAGGGGAAAGTGCCTTCTGAGCTAAGCGAGCTGAGCCCGGATGAGCGCGACTATATCCACCGTGAGCTAAAGTCCATCATGAGCGTCTATGATGAGGGGAGTAGCTGCACAATAAGCTCATAGGTTCGTTATTCCCGGAGAGCCTCTGCTTCTGATGTCACCCCCGGTCAGGCAGAGATCAGTGTGCCTGCACCCTTGTCTGTCAGCAGTTCCAGTAGTACCGCATGGGGTACCCGGCCATCAATAATACAGGATGAGCCCACACCGGAAACCACGGCATCCAGCGCACAGTTAATTTTGGGGATCATGCCGCCTTCAATGACCTTTGTTTCTTTCAACTGCTTGATGTCAGCGGCATTGAGCCCGGTGAGTAACTTACCGTCGTCATTTAATACTCCTGGTGTGTTGGTGAGTAGCAAGAGTTTTTCGGCTTTTAGTACAATGGCCATTTTACCGGCGACGGTATCGGCATTAATGTTGTAGGTTGTGCCTTCTTCACCGACGCCAATAGGGGCGATAACCGGAATAAAACGGTCACTGTCCAGCATCTCGACAACGGTAGGGTCGATCGTTGTTACTTCCCCCACATGACCGAGGTCGATAATTTCAGGAGGTTGTTTGCTGCTGCTACGACTGGTGAGTTTCAGGCGTTTGGCACGAATCAGGTTGCCATCCTTCCCGGTCAGGCCAATAGCCCGGCCACCTGCCTGATTAATCAGGGTTACGATTTCTTTATTGACCAGGCCGCCAAGTACCATCTGGACGACATCCATGGTTTCCCGGTCAGTGACGCGCATGCCTTCAATAAATTCACTTTTTTTGCCAAGTTGTTCCAGTAAGGTACCAATTTGTGGCCCACCGCCATGAACAACGACCGGGTTTACCCCTACCTGTTTCAAGAGCACGATATCCTGTGCAAACTGTTTTTTCAGGCGTTCATCCGTCATGGCATTACCGCCATATTTGATGACGATAGTTTTGCCTGCATAGTTTTGAATATAGGGCAGGGCTTCAATAAGAATTTCAGCAGTTTGCATGGTCAGTCCTTGTTGTTCCGGTTACTTGTGTCCTGAATGACCAAAGCCCCCGGTACCCCGTTCGCTATGGTCGAAATCATTAACCTGTTTCATCTGTACCTGTACTACCGGTACAAAAACCAGTTGGGCAATACGGTCTGCGGGTTCGATGGTGAACGCTGTTTGTGAGCGGTTCCAGCAGGAGATATAGAGTTGTCCCTGATAGTCTGAGTCAATCAGCCCGACCAGATTGCCGAGAACAATGCCGTGTTTATGCCCCAACCCGGAGCGAGGCAAAATGGTGGCAGCCAGGCCAGGGTCGCCAATGTGGATAGCTATTCCTGTCGGGATCAACTGTGTATCACCGGGTTGCAGGGTTAATGGCTGGTCGAGACAGGCGCGTAAATCCATGCCTGCAGAGCCATCGGTAGCATAGTGGGGAAGAGGGATGGTATCACCGATTCGATCATCGAGAACCTTGTATTCAATCAGGGTCATGCTGTGTCCGGTTGGTTGAGGGATTGATACTGTTGATAATGTTTATAAATGAGCTGCAAAAGCGAGTAGGCCAGCTGACGTTTGCTTGCCAGTGGCAGATGAGTTTGTTTTATCGTGTCGTCCTGTTTCCAGAATACCTCGAGCTTATTGTCATCAACTTCAAACCCCTGTTGCTGCCCCACCTGGTTGGCAGCAATCATATTCAGGTTTTTTCGGGTCAGTTTGTCTCTGGCATAGTCTTCAAGGCGGGAGGTTTCGGCGGCAAAGCCCACGCTAAATATATCCGGGTGAGTGCTGCTGGTTGCTGCCAGTATATCCGGGGTCCTGATCAGTGTGAGCGTCAGTTCTGGCGCCGTTTTCTTGATTTTTTCGTGGGCAACCTGTGTGACTGAATAATCGGCAACGGCTGCGCTGGCAATAAAAATATCTGTTCCGGTGATTTCTTGCTGCACTGCGGTAAGCATCTGTTGTGCGGATTCAATATAGCGGGTTTTCACACCCGCAGGTGGATCCAGGCAGACCGGGCCAGAAACCAGTGTGACGGTAGCGCCCATCCGTTGTGCAGCTTCTGCAATGGCATAACCCATTTTTCCTGAACTGCGATTGCTCAGGTAGCGGACGGGATCCAGTGCCTCGCGGGTAGGGCCGGCAGTGATCAGCAGGGACAGGCCACTTAATAGCGGCTCACTGGCTTGTAGATATTGATGCAAAATATCAGCAGGTTCCAGCATGCGTCCGAAACCGGTGTCGCCACAAGCTTGTTCGCCTTGTGCGGGGCCAAGAACAAGTACGCCCTGTTGCCTGAGAAGGCGGATGTTTTCCTGAGTCTGGGGATGGTGCCACATGGCTTGATTCATGGCCGGTGCAACCGTCAGGGGGGCTTTGCTGGCAAGTACCAGTGTGGTCAGCAGGTTATCTGCAATACCATGTGCCAGTTTCGCCAGTGTATTGGCGGTCGCAGGAGCAATGATAATACGCTGTGCCCATTTCGCCAGCTCAATATGTCCCATAGCAGCTTCAGCGCCGGTATCAAAACAGTCTGAGCGTACAGCATGCCCCGAAAGTGCCTGCAGGGTGAGAGGGGTAATAATTTTTGTTGCGGCAGCGGTCATGCAAACCTGAACTTCTGCACCCGACTTGATAAGTAATCGGGTCAGTTCGGCCGCTTTATAGGCGGCGATGCCTCCGGTTATCCCCAGGAGGGTAGGTTTGCCTTGAAGATTTGTCATAATGGGCGAGTCTACAACATTTTATTCTAAAAATAACTATGGCGATTACAGACTGGCCACTTGAAACCCGGCCTAGAGAAAAACTTCTTCATCAGGGGGCTGGCAGTCTGTCAGATGCGGAACTGCTGGCAATATTTTTGCGTACCGGTATCAAGGGACGTACGGCCGTCGATATGGCGCATGATTTGCTAAAGGAATACGGCAGTTTACGAAACCTGTTTATGGCGAGCCGGAAAACATTTTGCCAAAGCAGAGGGTTGGGTGAAGCCAAATATGTGCAGTTACAGGCTGTACTGGAAATGAGTCAGCGCTATTTTGCTGAAAAGTTGCAACGAGGTGATGAACTGACTAGCGTTGCAGCAGTACGGGACTACCTGAAAGCTCAGCTCAGAGATTATGAGCACGAGGTTTTTGCCTGCCTGTTTCTGGATAACCGGCACCGGGTGATTGAATATGAAGAGCTGTTTAGCGGTACGATTAACAGTGCCAGTGTGTACCCCCGGGAAGTTGTCAAACGTGCTCTGGCACATAACGCAGCAGCTCTCATTTTGGCACATAATCACCCTTCGGGCATTGCGGAGCCGAGTGACTCGGACAAGCAGATAACCCAAAGGCTGAAACAGGCACTGGGGCTTATTGATGTGCGTGTACTGGATCACTTTGTAGTCGGTGATGAGCTGGTTTCATTTGCAGAGAGGGGCTGGTTATAGTCTGTGTGACGCCTCAGAGGAAACTGAAACGTAACTACGCTGAACAGTTACACTGAAACTAAATAAGAAGTATCTATAGAAATTACATTAACTATAATCTATAATAAGCTAATATATAAAAATTAATTTATATGGAGTATCCAGGATGATTGATAAAAAGGCTTATTTATCGGTATTCATTTTTGCATTGATATCGGGCTCATTATTATTTTCTGTAAAGGCTGCAACTATTCCAGCAGGCTCGACAGGCTCAGAGATTACACAAACGAAGTACCGGGTTGTTCATGTGGATAAGAACGACCATTTGAATATGCGCGCCGGTGCAGGTGTGACAAATGATGTAGTAACGACTATTCCATATGATGTGCAGGGTATTGAAAGCCTGGGTGATGAGGCTCTGGTTGGTAAGACACGTTGGGTACTGATTAGGTGGAACGGGATGACAGGTTGGGTGAGTCAATATTACTTGCAAGCAATGCCTGATGTTGTGGTCGATGAGATGACCCCGGAGCAAACTGCTGAGAAGGCAACAAAAAATGATCAGGTGGTTGCAGTATCGAAGGAGGTAGCTCCAGATAAAACAGAAACCAGGGGTACTGATACAGTCTCCCTGCAGACAACGGAGACCGATGCGGTAACGATAGCTAACAGAAATACGAAAAACCGTGTGAGTAGTGTAAACGAAGAAACAGGCCCAGCTGTTTCAGGTGTGACTGTAGAGGAAGAGTGGGTGCTGCAATGTGGGAACAAGTCACCTTTCTGGCAGGTGCAAGTCCATCCGGAGTGGATGACAGTGATCAAGGGCGATTACGAAACAGAGCTACCTATAACGGCTAAGAAACAAGATAAAAATCGCTGGAATACAGCGTTAAAAACGGTTGTTCAGGGTAAAAAAGGCAGAAATCATATGAAAATGACCATCAAGTATGCCTACTCCCGGCGTTGCTATGATACCTTGAGTGGTTTGCGGGTTCCTTACAAGGTAACAACCGACTTTAACGGTGAGGAATTGACAGGCTGCTGTCGTGCAGTCAAACTGGAAAAGAGCCTTCCTGAGGATACCAAAATATCACTCAAATAAATGAGCGTGTGAGGGCTGATTGTTCTTTGAAATCAGCCCCACAAAGCCCTTTACATCAATACCTATAAGCCTCTATAATGCGCCGCCTATGTCTAATAGATTACCGGTAGAGGTGAATCCGTTTCGGCTGGTTGAACAGCGTGCGGCGCTACAGGGACAAATGCCACTGGCACCCTTGCACCGCTTGCGGGAAATGCTCAGTAATGATACGGGAGTGGTTAAGGTTAAGCTTGACTTTAACAGGACAGAAACCGGCTTGCCGGTGATCGCTGGCAAGCTGATAACGGAGCTGAATCTGTGTTGCCAACGCTGCTTGAAAAACCTGATTTATCCGCTGGTTACCAGTGTTGAAGTCGTACTGGTGACAACTGATACTCAGGCTCAACAGGTTCAGGAAGGCTATGATATCTATCTGGTTGAAGATGACCGGCTGTTTCTGCAGGATTTTATCGAAGATGAGATTTTGTTGAAACTGCCTTTTTCTGTGATGCATGAAACGTGTCAGGCAGTGCGTCCTTATACCGAAGCATTGCCAGAAGATGAGCCAGCTGGTGACAGGAATACAGAAACAGGTGATGCCAGGGAAAACCCGTTTGCATCACTGCAACGACTGAAAAAAATTAAAGATTTGGAGTAATAGCAATGGCTGTACAAAAGAGTAAAAAGACACGATCCAGGCGTGGCATGCGACGTTCACACGATAGTCTGAAAGCACCTGCATTGTCGGTTGATCCGGTATCCGGTGAAACACACCTGCGCCATCATATGACCGCAGATGGTTTTTATCGTGGTCGCCAGGTCATCGCTACACCGGTTGAAGATGATCTGGACGATCAGGATGATGAATAAGTAGCTGGTAGTTTTTACGTACATCAATCGCGGGCAATGTCCCGCGATTTTTCATTCCGACCCTCAACACTTTCAATCAAGCCTCAGACAGGAGCCTGAATGGACGCATTCATTCGCATAAGCCTTGATGCTATGGGCGGAGATCATGGACTCTCCGTTGTTGTTCCCGCTGCACTGGAAGCACTAAACAAACATGATGATATTATTTTGACGCTGGTGGGTGATGAGCAACAGGTGCTGGCGCAGTTGGCAAACTGTGGTGCAGAACCTCACGAGCGTCTGTGTGTGCATCATGCCTCGCAGCAGGTAGAGATGGGTGAGCCTCCGGCACTGGCTTTGCGTAACAAAAAAGATTCTTCCATGCGTGTTGCCATCAATTTGATCAAAGAAAAAAAGGCTGATGCCATGGTGAGTGCAGGGAATACCGGTGCATTAATGGCGACGGCTCGCTTTGTGCTGAAGATGCTGCCGGGTGTTGATCGCCCGGCAATCTGTACCTTTATGCCGACCTCAACGGGGCACACCCACATACTGGATCTTGGCGCCAATGTTGATTGCAAGGCAGTACACCTCTACCAGTTTGCTGTGATGGGGGCGATACTTGCCGAGTCGATTGATAATAAAGGTGCGTCTAAAGTGGGTTTACTCAATGTAGGGCAAGAGGCTATCAAAGGTAATGAGCAGGTAAAGGAGACAGATACTTTACTTAAGGCAAGCAGCTTGAACTATATAGGTTATGTGGAAGGTGATGATATCTTTCACGGAGATGTGGATGTTGTTGTTTGTGATGGCTTTGTGGGTAATGTCACTCTAAAAACTGTTGAAGGTCTCGCTAAAATGCTCATGCAGGAATTGAAATCAGAATATAAAAACAGCCTGTTCAGTAAGCTGGCTGCCCTGATTTCCATGCCGGTATTGAAGTCATTTGCTAATCGTTTCGATCCGAGGCTATATAATGGGGCAAGTTTTCTGGGTATTCAGGGAACTGTCATCAAAAGTCATGGTGGTATGGATAGTTTCGGTTATGCCAATGCTATCAGTATTGCCAGATCTGAGGCCATTTCTAATGTTCCTCAAACGATCAGGCAAGAGCTGGAAAAGCTGCTGAAACAGCAAGAAAAACAGCCAGCGAAATAAACAAACAGGATCAGATTATGTATGCATCCATCACAGGCACAGGCAGTTACTTACCCGAAAAGGTATTAACCAATCACGATCTGGAAAAGATGGTGGATACCTCAGACGAATGGATCGTGGAACGTACAGGTATCAGAAAACGGCACATCGTTGAAAACCAGACAACCTGTGACCTTGCTGAAATCGCGGCGCGCAATGCGCTTCAGATGGCAGGTAAAACAGTCGCAGACATCGATCTTATTATCGTTGCAACCACTACTCCGGATCTGATTTTTCCCAGTACTGCCTGCCTGCTGCAAAAACGGCTTGATATACATGGTTGTGCGGCTTTTGATGTACAGGCTGTCTGTACGGGCTTTGTTTATGCGCTGGCAACAGCGGACAAATTCATCAAAAGTGGTACACATCGTTGTGCCCTGGTAGTGGGGGCAGAAACCCTGTCGAAAATTGTTGACTGGACTGATCGTACAACCTGTGTACTTTTTGCTGATGGTGCCGGAGCTGTCATCCTTGAAGCCAGTGATGAGCCTGGTATTTTGTCAACGCATTTGCACGCTGACGGGGCTTATGAAGATTTGCTTAAAGTGGATGCTGGTGTTTCCAAAGGTTATAGCAGTATGGAGAATGAAGCGCGTATCATTATGAAAGGTAATGATGTCTTCAGGGTGGCAGTTAAAACATTGGGGCGGATAGTGGATGAAACATTAGCGGCCAATCATCTAAAGAAGTCAGATATTGATTGGCTGGTTCCACATCAGGCTAATATTCGTATTATCAATGCGACAGCAAAAAAACTTAAGCTGAATACAGATCATGTGGTTATAACGGTTGATGAACATGGTAATACTTCCGGCGCATCTATCCCTCTGGCGCTTGATACCGCAGTGCGTGATGGCCGTATCAAGCGAGGTGAGACACTGTTGCTGGAAGGTTTCGGGGGTGGCTTTACCTGGGGCTCTGTACTACTCAAATTCTAATGGCTCGGGAAATTGAACGTAAATTTCTGGTTATTTCTGATGACTGGAAAGCATCTGTTTACGATAAAAAATATATGCGGCAGGGTTATATCTGTAACAGCCAGCAGGCATCTGTGCGTATCCGCATTGAAAATCAGAGTGCGAATATTAATATTAAAAGCATGAGCATTGGTATTTCCCGGGAAGAATATGAATATCCCATCAATCTGCAAGACGCGACAGAAATGCTGGATACCTTGTGTGGTAACCCAGTGGTGCAAAAGGAGCGATTCCTGGTGAAACATGCCGGAAAGGTTTGGGAAGTTGATGTTTTTATGTCTGATAACAGGGGGTTGATCGTAGCAGAAGTGGAGCTTGATAGTGAGACCGAAACGATTCAGTTACCCAGCTGGGTCGGTCGGGAAGTTTCTAATCAAGAGCGTTATTACAATATGCGGCTGGCTCAATACCCCTATTCCTGTTGGACTCAGGATGAAAAGCAGGGTGGGTAAGCTTGTGGTGTTGTATCTACTGTCTGGAGAGTTTGCCTGAAGGTAGCGCAATGATCCCCAGTGTGGTGACAAACCAAAAGGTTGTCAGGCGCAGAAATAGGGCACAGCTAATCGCTGTTGTCTCGTCCACGCCATGATAGAGAAAAAGGCCGATTAGGGTGGCTTCCGTTGTACCCATGCCGCCGGGAATCATGCTGATAGCACCGATCAGTTTTGAGAAAGCATAAATGGAAAGTACCGTGGTCAGGGCAATATCAGCCTGCAGTAACTGGCTGATAATATAAAGACTAAGCCCTTCACAACTCCAGGCAACCAGCGCAATAATGAGAGCACTAAAAAAGACAGGAAAAGTAAACAGGCTTTTACAGTGAGCGATGACATCAACGGTTTTGAGAATGAAAGCAGATAATGCGAGCCAGGGAACCCAGGTAGTGAGATGTAGTGCCATCTTTTTATAGCGCTCGGGAAACTGGATACTGAACAGCAGAAGCAGGACAATAAGAGCCAGTAAAACACCAACGGGTCTGGCTTCCGGGTTGATCCATAAGGCGCTGCTTGCCAGAATGAGAACGGCTATTAAATCGGTGAAGCGATCAGCAATAAACAGCGAAAAACTTTTCAGGTAGCTGGCACCAAAGGGGTTCAGATAGACACCCCGTATGAGTTCACCCGCCTTCCCGGGTGTTATACTTAATGCCAGCCCAGCTATATAGATGCGAATACTACTCATCAGTGGTGGCTTTATCTGTAATACAGCAAGATAAAGTTGCCAGCGCAAGAGGCGGATGCCAAGATTGGCGAGTGTCAGGAAAAGAGCAACACCAAGCCCGGGCAACCCTATATGTATCAGGGCATTGTACATTTTATCCCAGCCAGTCCAGACGGCTAGTCCCAGAAATACCGAAACACCGAACATAATCGTGAGTGACAGTGTTCGATAGTGCCAGTTTTTCAGAATGGGCGGGTTTGCTTCAGTCGCTTTGGCGGAGTGCATGGTAACCGGGTAAGTCGCTCGCAGAATGCGGGATAGTGTATGATCACCTTGCTGTGAAAACAATACTTATATGGACAGGGTTACCGGATTTCCCTTTGAATTGCTAAAGGCTGCCATATCTGAGGCGAGAAAAGGGCAGACAGTGAGAGATTGCCCTTTTGTATGAGAGGGCAATCAGAGTAGTTACGGATTACGCTGAGTAGTTACGGAGGGTTTACATATGACTGTTGACAAAATCCCAGTTCACCAGATTCCAGAAGTCCTCGACATAGGCAGGGCGGGCATTGCGCTTGTCTACATAATAGGCATGCTCCCAGACATCAATGGTTAATACAGGGTGCTGTCCATCAGAAAGTGGACAACCGGCATTAGCAGTGTTCACAACTTCTACAGAACCATCGTCATTTTTAATGAGCCATGTCCAGCCGGAACCAAAGTTAGTCACTGCGGAAGTTGAGAATTTTTCCTTAAAGTCAGCAAATGAACCAAATGCAGCGTTAATAGCATCTGCCACTGCACCAGTCGGTTCGCCTCCGGCGTTTGGAGCAAGACAGTTAAAGTAGAAGGTGTGATTCCAGACTTGTGCCGCATTATTGTAAATGCCGCCAGCAGGTGCATTCCTGATAATATCTTCCAGTGACTGGTTGGCAAATTCAGTGCCTTCAATCAGGTTGTTCAGGTTTGTCACATAGGCCTGGTGATGCTTGCCATGGTGATAGTCCAGGGTCTCCGCTGAAATGTAAGGCTCCAGTGCGTCTTTAGCGTAGGGTAAATCGGGTAATGTATGCGACATGTTTTGCTCCATTGTTGTTTGTCTTTTGTTGTAGCCTGAATTCGTGTCTCCACTGTGCCACTCTCCACTGTGCCACATTGAAGTCACGGATTCAGGGTTAAGTTTTGAGGCGTCGGATTCTGTACGACAAGGTCACGGATGTCAATATTCCATTCGTGCAGAGTATCCTTTAGGACGATATAGTTGGGGAATTTTCTGGAGCTATTGACACGCCAGGCAGAGTCACGTACTTTCCCCCTTCGTTTTCAGGTGCATGGACTGTTCTCTCGGATAACCCCCCGGATGGTGCATGGTAAACGGGAAGCTGGTGCGCTGTTGAATACTGTTTGGCAGCAATTCCAGCACTGCCCCCGCAACGGTAAGTGAGTAAAAGCTTGATTAATGCCACTGTGTCGACTGACATGGGAAGGCCAGGTGAAATATATCTCACAAGTCCGGATACCGGCCTGAAATTTCTTTCTATATCTATTATCTACGCGGTGGGCGTAGTAACAGGAGTTAAACATGCATGCAATGATACGCAAGGGTGCGTTCAGTACCCTCATTCCCTTTTTATTTATTTCCCCTCTGGTTATGGCAGATAGTGTGACGGAGACTGAAGCGACTGAACTGGATGAGGTCGTGGTTGCAGCGACACGAACAGCACAGACAGTTGATGAAACCCTGGCGGCAACCACAATTATTACGCGTAAAGATATCGAACGGTCGCAGGCTACGTCGATCGTTGATGTATTAAGAAGTCAAGCCGTAGGTGTGGATTTTACGATTTCCGGTGGTGCGGGTAAAATCTCCAGTCTACACCTGCGTGGTACGGAGTCTGATCATGTTCTGGTTTTGATTGACGGTGTTCGTGCAGGCTCTGTGACTACCGGTGCCATGTCCTGGTCTTTATTACCAGCAGATATGATTGAACGCATTGAGATTGTTCGTGGGCCACGTTCTTCTTTGTATGGTTCCGAGGCGATAGGTGGTATTGTTAGCATTACGACACGCCAGGGTAAAACGGGTACATGGCAGGGTTCTGTAGGGCTGGGGAGCTTCAATACCCGCAAATTGTCACTCGGTACTTCACTGGGTAACAAACAGACACGAGCGAGTGTGAATGTTGCATACACGGATACGGATGGTATTGATGCCAGAGTAAGCAACAACCCTGATAAAGATGGTTATGATAACAAAAGCATGAATGTGCGTTTGCAGCATAAACTATCTGGGCGTACTGAGGTGGCATTGTCCGCTTTTTATGGTGAAGGTCAAAATGAGTACGATGACTTTGGTGACGACACGCGTTCATCCTACAATGAATTTGTACAGCAAAATACCGGCCTGAGCCTGAAGTCAGCACTTTCTGAACATTGGAACACCCGGCTTGAACTCGGTGAATACCGTGACAAAACTCGTGCCTTTGATGGTTTTCCTGGTTTTTTTAACAGTAAACGACAACAAATAAACTGGCAAAATGATGTCGCATGGGGTGCGGAGTCCTTGTTGACCCTCGGTATAGATCACCAGCGTGATAGTGTTGATAGTTCCACTGCCTATGCAGAAACAGGTAGAAATAATACCGGCTATTTTGCAGAGTATCAGACCCGAATGCGTTCGCATGATGTGCAGATATCACTGCGTAATGATGATAATGATGCGTTTGGTAATCATACGACAGGCGGTATTAGTGTCGGTCGTGACCTTGGCAGGCAGAGTCGTCTCGTTGCATCGTACGGCACGGCTTTTAAAGCTCCAACACTGAATGAGCTCTATTTCCCCTTTGGGTTTGGTAATGCGACCCTTAAACCGGAAGAGTCTGCGACGTTTGAACTTGGTCTAAGGACAAAACTGGGCAGAGGACAGCTGAACGCGAATCTTTTCCGTAGCCGGATTACCAATCTGATTGCCACGGATGCTAACTTCCAGGCACAGAATATTGAAAAAGCGAGAATAGACGGACTGGAGCTGGATTTTTCCCGCACCCTGAATCAGTTTGCCTTCAATACCAATCTCACCTGGTTAAATCCTGAAAATCGCCTGACGGGATCACAGCTAGAAAGCCGCGTGAAGCGCACGTTTAAAGTTAGCCTGGATCGTGATTATGGCAAATTCAGCGTGGGTGGTAGTTTACTGGCGCAAAGTAAGCGGGCCGCAGGAACCTTTAGCAGTGAAACGGCCGGTTATACGACGATTGACCTGCGTTCAGCCTATCGGCTAAACAAACATATAACGCTTCAGGCCAGTTTGAATAACCTGCTGGATAAGGATTATCAAACCAAATCCGGTTTTAATATGCCAGATCGAAATGTCATGTTTACAGTCAGCTATCAATAGCGCTATGCTTCTGTTCAGGGTGAGTGTGTGCGTTATTCACCCTGAACTTCAGTAACAAACAGCCCGGAGCCTTATTATGGACACTTCATTCTCGCTGACTCGTCAACAACAATGGGTTGTCGGTGGGTTGCTTTTACTGGTTATGGCAGTTACCCGTAGTCATATTCTCTTGAGTCATATTCAGGATGCCTCCTGGGCTATCTTCTTTCTGCTTGGATTTTATCTCCGCCAGCCATTGGGGCTGGTTGTGTTTTTGCTGGTCGCGTTTGCGATTGACCTGTTAGTCATCGAGTCCAGTGCAGGAGAAAGTTACTGTTTCACCGTGGCCTATCCATTTCTGTTACCCGCCTATACATCTCTATGGCTTGCCGGACACTGGTTTGCCAATCATTACAGGGAGGATATACGTGGGCTATTTTATTTCATAGCAGCTGCGGTTGTTGGTATAGCAGTGTGCGATATGATTGCCAGTGGTGGTTTTTACTGGTTCTCTGGTCGCTTTTCTGATGTGAATGTTGCAACCTTTGTACAGCGTTTGGCTACCTATACTCCCCTGTATATGAAGACGACATTGCTCTATCTTGGTATCGCGGCTGTGATTCATCTGGCTGTGGTTCAGGCCGGAAGATTCAAGGCACAGACATATCACAGCTGACTCTGACTGTATATAGTCAAGGTATGCGTGCCTTGAAGCATCAAGGCACTATTTTGATGTGGATGCCGTTCTGGAAATAAATCTATCCACAATCTGAGCAGTTACGGATTCGGCTGAATAGTTACTCCATAATGAAGTTTCGTGCTATAGCGACAGCACGCGCTGTACCAGCCACACTGAAGCCAGCATAGAAATAACGACTGAGCCACCACGTAGAATATAGGTTTGGTAGAAGACTGTTTTTCTAAGCAGGTAAGCGACAGGGAACAAAAGTAACAATAACATCCCTTGCCCAATTTCCACGCCACTGTTAAAACCCAGCAATGAGAGTAATAACGAGCCTCTCCCAAGATTCAAATCACTCAGTACACTGGCAAAACCAAAGCCATGAATGAGGCCGAACAAGAAAGCAACACGCCATTGAGCACGGGTAATAACCGGTTTGATATTGTTAATGGCCACGACGATCACGGACAATGCAATCACCGATTCAACCCAGCGTGAAGGCAGATTAACCAGATTTAGCGTGGCCAGTGACAAGGTAATGGAGTGAGCTATGGTAAAGGCGGTCGTGACTTTAAAGAGGTGAATGAGTGCAGGCTTGAAATGGCTAACAGCTTCCCACTGACTGTTCTTATAAAACAATACAGCAGGCAGCATGAGCGTAACAATAAACAGGATATGGTCAAGGCCGATCCAGATATGCCAGATGCCCTGCTGAATGAACGTAAACAGGTTTTTCAGGGGGGGCTGTGCGGTATCACCCAGTATTATCAATGGTTGGTCAGGGCTAACCACAAGTGGCTGTGCTGATTGGCCATGACGCTGATCAATGATAATACCTCGATGATTTGCATCATCGGCAAAGAGCAATGAATAACGCAGGTTTGTTTCGCCAGTCTTGCGCTGACAATGTGCCTGGCCAAACAGGCTGATATACAAACCATCGGCATGTTGATTGACTTTTAATGTGTTGCCCTGTAACGAACAAGGTTGCCGGTCACGTTGAATGGACAGGTGAGAATAGGCGTAGGCGGTGATATCTGGCTGTTTAGAGGTAACTTCCTGCCATGTAATGTGTCGATCCAGGTTATTATCCAGTCCTATTACATATTCCAGGTCACGCAGTGAAATATCCCACTGGAAATGGAGGCTATCGTCCGTACCGGACAGAAATAAATAACTACTGCTGGGCGTGTGTGCCGTGCCTGTAACAGGAAAAATAATGAACAGTAAAGTGGTGAGTATTTTGATCAGAGTCTCCTTAACATCAGGTCGATTCGTTTATCCTGCAAGTTGTTTTTTTCTATCCAGTCACGAACTGTCCCGATTGCTTTAACCGAGTGATTGGCCTTTGCCGCACGTAATAAAACAAACGCATCATCAGGCTCTTTTTGTTGTTGCCAGTTTTCCAGAGCCAGCCTTAAAGCTTTTTCCCTGGCACCACCAAAATGCAATATAAACAGCGCATTGTCTTTTGCATGAGTTTTGCTGCCACGCAGCGAAACAGCGTTGTAGCGCGCGACAAGTTGTTGCTGAAAACCCTTGCTCAAACGCTCTTCACCGGCCTGCTTTGCTGCGATAGCCAGACGTAATAGCAGGGCATCATCTCGGGTTTCTTTTGACAATAGTATGAGTACTTCCCGGGGGCGTTGTCGGTAAATCAGATAGTCACTATATATACGTAACAAATAGGCATCACGAAGAGGATAAGCCAGTGCTATTTTAAAGTGCTTTTCTGCCTGTTTATAACGACCCAAACGCAAGGCAGTTTCAGCACTTAAACCGTGTATCCATTGAGACAGGGAGGCTTGCTTGTCAGCTTGTCTGGCTATTACCTGCTGTAATTGATAAGCACGTTCAGCAGAACCCGTTAAGGATAATATCTGGCTATGGCATACTTGAGAGAGCCAGCTTGCTCCTGTGTTTGCTAAAGCGGCGCAACTGGCACGTGCCGCGGAATAATTTCCCTGAACCTGCTGGATAGTCGATAAAGTGAGCCATGCCTGGGAGTGGCCTGGCTGCTGTTTTAACAGTGTTTTAAGATCCTGAGTCGCTGCATCGAAAGCATGATCATGTTGATGCAAGATAGCGCGTAAAAACAGTACCTCTACCGGAGGGGCTGGCTGCTGCCACCAGGGTGCAAGGGTAGCTCTGGCATAACCATAGTAGCGGATATCGGTATTTTCCCGTGCAATCTGGATATAAGCGGTGGCGAGCTGTATTGCCAGCGAACTATTTTCTGGTTGTTTTTTGAGTTGTTCACGCAAGTTTCTCAGCTTATTCGTGTCATAGTCTGCCGTACCCGCTAGTGTGACTAATATTTCCTGGTCATCCACGGGTGTTCGGGGGGCAGATATTGCGCTTGTCAGGATGCAAGAGAGGCTTAAAATCAGAGTGGAAACATAGTGAATCCACTCTGGTTTTGGCGCTTTTGTCCTGGCAGGTTGCACTGCCCGCATTAGATGCTCGCCCCAATACGACGAATCACATCTGGCAGGTTGTCATTATCTTCAATGTCTACGGGTTCCGCATCTGCTTCTCCAAACAGCCCGTTAATGTCACCTTTAAGTGACTCCGGAAGGACGCCGGGCTCTGAATCAGCGGGCTGGGCAGACAGAATACGAAGTGCGTTCTGTGGTACCGGATCCGGAGGAGGTGTTGTACCCCCTCCATTTGAGGGGTCTGTATGGCAAGCTGTCAGGCTCATAACGGTAAGCATCATCACAATTAATCGTTTCATGGTAGTACTCCCTTATTGGCTACGTGAGCCAGATACTGGCGTGGTGAGATAAGGAAATACGTCATCAAACTGCCCGGCATTCTGTACGGCACCATCGGTATAGGCCAGTTCACCACTGGTCGCATCTTCTGGCTGACATAGGCCCAGGTTCAGGTGGCATAATGCTCCCATAACGACGCGTAAAGCGATATCTACGACATCATCACCAGGGCGACGACCATTGGGGAAGCCTGCATTATCTCCTGCGGCAACACCCAGGTTTTTTTGCTCCTGTTTCGGAGTAGGTGCAATCCGGGTATTAAGACGTTGCATCTCTGCTACCGAACCATTGGCATTTACATTTTTCAGGCCTGTCAGGAACGCTGCAACCAGGTCAGGGCGGTTCTCAACGGTTGGTGCATTGACACCAAACAGGACGTTGAGAATGTGTGGAAGCGTGGGGTCAGTTACATAAGAGGCAAACTGGGCATCATCCTTTGGCTCACTGGCGTTAAATGTGTTTTTGTCAGGCAGGCCGATGACGACCTCATTCACCAGAGGCATACCGAGGCGGGAAACCTGTGTCCATGCACCACCACTCAGAGCTGGTTGTTTGAAAGTAGGGGTAGGATCAAGTACACGAACCTGGGGCAGACTGGCTGTTGTCCAGCCGCCGATAATACCGTTTTCATTTCCACCCGTTATACACTCGATGGGTATTTCCAGTGCCAGTGTCGTGATGTTTTTGTTCTCCAGTGTGTTTGTTTCGCCATCCACGGGACCAAGTGGATGGGTATTTACCAGGTCAAATACTTCTCCAAGATTGACCGCGAAAGACTCTTTGCGTTGCCCGACAAATATACGTCCATCCTGTGAACCGGCAGGACAGGCAGTTAGCATGACCGGATGGATAAATGAACGTGCATATTCCGCATAAGGCTGGGTACTAAAGGTTTTATTACCGACATTGTCATAGGGTTTGGCAAAGGTGGTACTGCCGTCATGGGCATTCTCCACGGGAGTTTTTGTACCGGTACGGCGATCACCTTGTACCAGGGTTAAGTGGTAAGATTCCCTGAAGTTCAAGGCATCACTGTTCTCGGTACTGACTGTGCCGATATTTTTCTGAGGGACAGCGACCCCATTAATAGTCAGGCCGTTACCCGCGTTACCCAGCTCATTGTTGAACTGGAACTGGAAAGTCAGGTCTTCTATTCCATCGCCGCTATTGTCGATATGTATTTCATACAAGGCATCGGGTGACAGGCTGAAGTAATTCGGGCCACCGTAAGCATCTTGCAGGGGGAAGTAATTGGCGATCAGGGTAACGTAATCTTCTCTGCCTGGCTCATAGCTGCGGAACATATAAAAATCTGTACCATCAACTTTAGGATGTTCGGTAATAAAAGGCGCTTCACGATGGCTGGATGCCTGGGCAGTTGACAGGGTAGCAGTATAAAAAGCGGCCATTAGTGTACTTAAGAGTGTTTTGCAGGTTAAACGAGCTAAGGTATGCATGGAAGTCCTCCAGTGAGTTGATTGATAACACTGGGGGATACGCACGTTGAAAAAAAAGTGGATTCATTTATTTTGAGACCCTTTGCATGAAAGGTCTTATTTTAGTGAACTGGCAGTCGTCCCTAAGCGACAGTTTAAGGCGCCTCAGAAAAACGAGTCATGACTTGATCAGAGGCTCCTTTAGGAGTCTCTGACTAAGTCTGAGTGGAATTTCTCGATTGATAGAATTGTTCAGTTTTTGCTTAAAAATGGAGCTAATAGTCACTCTATTAGGGAGATTTTTAGGCAAAAAATGGGCGATTCTAGCTTCGAGAAAACTGCTCACGACTTATTCAGAGGCTCCTTTAGGAGTCTCTTTTGTATCTTTCAAAAGCTTTATACTGGTAAAGCCCCACGAATATAGGCCATGCAGCCTTGCTGGGTACTGACATTGCCATGCATACCACCAGCGGGTGCAAAATGGAAATCACCTTTGTGTAGTGTTATATCTCCGAGGGTGAGATCACCCTCCAGCATCAGGCATTCTTCATCGAAAGGGTGATTATGTCCTTGCATGCTAAAACCGGGCTCCAGTTTGATTAGATAGCTGAGGAGCCCGTCCAGCCCGTTGCCGTGGTCATGGACTATCTTGAAGTAGGCTCCCGGCATGGCTTTGACCCACTCACCTTCATTGGGACGCAGGGTTGAAAAGTTGGAGCTTGCCGGGGCTTTGCTTGCCGTCTCCTGGTGAATCATTTGCATGACACGACTACGCATGCGTTCGTGCTGTTCCGCGGGTATTGCAGCGGGCTCATGCGCTGAGGCCAGTATTTCAAGGACATCATTATCCAGTGCTGAGGTATCGACGGGTGGTTTTTTTCGCTTATCCATAAAGCCCTCCGACATTAATATCATCACTATCCAGTGCGTTTCTCAGAACCGCTTGTGCACGGCGAATATTCGATTTAACCGTTCCCAAAGGTTCTCCGGTGTAGTGTGCTATTTGCTGATGACTCATGCCCCGGTAAAAGGCCAGTGCAATGGTTTGGCGCTGGGATTTGCTTAATAGCCGTAAGGCATTAGTGATGCGGGTAGAGAGTTCGTTTTGCATCATGGAGTCCAGAGCTGTTGGTGTGGTTTCATCCAGAGTATCTTGTTGTGGGTCTTCCTGGTACTGGTTCATGGTGGCTGATTTTTCGCGCCGCAGCTTATCCAGCGCACGACTGCGACAGATCATCAGTATCCAGGCAATAGGGCTGGCTCGTTGCGGGTTATATTTATCAGCCTGCTGCCATACCTGCAAATACACATCACCGACAATTTCTTCGGCCAGTTCAGGCCGGTGGACAATTTTGACGGCAAGCCCATAAACTCGTCTGACAGTGGCGTCATAAAGTTGACTCATTGAGGCCTCCTGACCCGCCATAATACCTTGTAACAGTATGTGTAAAGTATCTGGACTGTCGTCCATTTGAGGCTCCCGTATACAGTAGTAGGTTGATGGTGAGTATAGTATACCGTAGTCATCCAACCTGGGGAGCCGTTCATTCTGAAAAAAGCAATGCACGGTGAGACCTTTTTGTTATCCGATGATGAGGCTACGCAGCTCTGGACATACTGGATTCAGCTTTTGTGCACTTACTTTAGTATACTAATAAGGGTAATCTGAGCGGTCACGGATTATGCTGAATAGTGACGTTTCAATCAGTGTTTTTCTTCATGACTCTGGGGATGGAGAACTCAACTATTTCTTCTGTGGTTGCGTGGATTATGCCCATGGAATGTAAGCCGTATGAATACAGGAGCTAACACCACCAGGGAAAGCAGTGAGATGATAAGCCAGTTACCCATCCGTACGTAAGGGGTGGCACCGGAAAAAGGTTGTGCGCTGCCTTTGATAACAGTCGTGGTATAAGCCGGTGCGGTTGCTGTGATTTGTCCTTTTTCATTGACGATAGCGGAGATGCCAATATTGGTGCCACGTAGCAGGTAGCGTCCGGTTTCAATGCTACGCATGCGAGCAATTTCCATATGTTGTGCCGGTTCGATAGAGCCGGTAAACCAGCCATCATTACTGACGTTGATTAGCATGGTTGCTTCTGGTAATCCCCTGATTGTCTCATTGCCGTAGGCATCTTCATAGCAGACAGACATTTGTGCGGTGATTCCGGCAATGCGTAGCGTCGTTGGCCCGCTGCCTTTTTTTACGCTGTCATAGGGCAGCATGATCCATTGATCCAGCCAGCGCAGGTACTTGAGAAAGGGAATGTATTCGCTAAAGGGCACCAGATGTTGCTTGGAATAGATGCTGCGTTGCTCGGGAGTAATCGCAAGAATGCTATTTTCTGAACCGGGTATGCCCGCTTCGTTATAATAAAAACCGCCGATAAGAATGTCTGTTTGTGTTTCCCGTGAACGTGCCTGTAAGGGTAGAATCACCTCATCCAGATGATCTCTGAAATAGCCGGGTATGGCTGTTTCTGGCCAGATAATTAGATCGGCATCCCAGTTTTCATTGGTGAGTTGTTGGTACAGGTCAAGGGTTGGTTGCAACATTTCGGGTTGCCATTTTTTTTCCTGGGGAATATTACCCTGTAGCAGGCTTACCCGGACAGGTTTTCCAGTAGGTTGTGTCCACCGAATCTGGCCAAGGAAATAGCTGCCAGCGAGGATGAAAACAGACAGGAGCAAGGCGTATACCCGGCTTTTTGGGGAGCCCAGAATCAGAACAACGAGAACACCGGAGAGCAGGGCGCTCAGGTAGCTGACACCTAGACTACCTGTAATCGCCGCGATATTGGCCAGGCTATTGTCAATATGGGTATGCCCCAGATAAAGCCAGGGGAAGCCGGTTAGAAACCAGCCACGAAACCACTCCACGAGTACCCAGCTGGCAGGGTAGAAAAGGAGTAATTTAGCCGTGAGTGAACAGGAACAGGCTTGAAAACGGGAGGTTAAAAATCCCAGTGGAAGAAAAAGCAGGGCAATAAACAGGACGAACAGCAGCGTCAACCCTCCTGCCAGTAGAAAGTGGGCATGTGCAAAAAAGTACATGCTGTAGAAGATCCATGAAGCACCTGTTCCAAACATGCCTACGGCAAAACTATAGCTCAGAAACAGATGTTGGCGTGTCGTGTGGGCTTGTTGCAGCAGGTAAAACAGAACAGCGGGTGATAACAGGCTGATAATACGCCATTCAAAGGGAGCGAATGCCAGTGTGAGTGCAGCACCGGAGAGCAGGGCAATCCAATATGTGGGTACAGCTTTCACGGTATAGATGTACCAGGCGTAGACGTATCAGCGGGTTGAGTGAAGTGCGGTTCAACTTGCAGTAGCTGAATGCGTCGTCCATCGCTTGACAGAACCGTAAAGGTGAAATTCTGAGTAACCAGCTGCTCAGATTGACGAGGTATTTTGCCCATGCGGTGTGTCACCAGGCCACCAATCGTATCAAAAGGTTCGGTACTTTCAGTGACATTAAAATAGTGATTAAATTCTTCGACCGGTGTTAGGGCATTGACGTTATAAATCTTGTTATCGATTCTCTGAATATTGGGTTTTTCATCAACATCATGCTCATCATCAATTTGGCCAACTATCTGCTCCAGCACATCTTCTATGGTAACCAGACCTGATATACCGCCGTACTCATCTACGATGACGGCCATGTGATTACGGCTTTTCTTGAATTCGGTCAGAAGCTCATTCAGGCGCTGGGTTTCAGAGGCATAGAGCGGTGGGCGCAGAATGTCATCAATGCTGAATTCGTCTTCTTTGCCGATATATTTAAGGAGATCCTTGGCGTGCAGGATACCATCAATATCATCCCGGTTTTCGTCAATAACGGGATAGCGCGAATGACCCGATTGCAATACCTGTTGCAGAATTTCACGGTAGCTACTGTCGCGATGAATAAACTGTATCTGGGAGCGTGCCAGCATGATATTGCGTGACTGCAGGTGGTCGACCTGCATGACACCTTCAATCATGCCCAGCGCATCAGCAGCGATCAACCCCTTGCGGTGAGCCAGACGAATCTCATCAATCAGGTCATCCTGGCTATTAATGGAGGGTTTTGGCGCTTTGCAGAAAAGTTGTTTCCACCCCTTATACCAGCGACCACCGTGTTTATCACGCTTTGTTGTGAATTCCATGGTACTAATCATGTGTCCCCAATGTTATTTGGATTGATAGGGGTTCTTGATCCCCAGTTTTTTTAATAATGTGACTTCCAGTGCTTCCATTTCCCTGGCCTCTGATTCATTACTGTGGTCATAACCCTGTAAGTGCAAGGTGCCATGTATGATCAAATGTGCCCAATGATCATAGAGTGGTTTTCGTTGTTCTAGGCTCTCTTGTTCGGTCACTGCTTTGCACAAGACCAGATCCCCCAGGTAATTTGTCTGCATAGTGCCAGGGGGTGGCTCGAACGGAAATGACAGTATATTGGTAGCATAATTTTTTTTCCGGTATTGCCGGTTCAGCTCCTGTGCTTCTTCTATACTTGTGATGCGAAGGGACAGGGCGCAGGGAAGTACCTGCTGACAGGCGATACGTATCCAGTTCAGTACGTTTTTTTTGTCAGGAATATCGGTATATCCTTCAGGGTTCTGATAGTCCAGATCAAGGTTGTTCATAGGCCTCAACGATTCTTTGAACCAATGAATGCCTGACTACATCTTTGGAGGCAAAATGGGTAAAACTGATTTCTCTGATGTCAGCAAGTACATCGATCACATGTTTAAGTCCTGACCTCTGATGACTGGGTAAGTCAATTTGTGTGATATCACCCGTGACGACAGCTGTAGAGCCAAAGCCCAAGCGGGTGAGAAACATTTTCATTTGCTCGATAGTCGTGTTTTGTGCCTCATCCATGATGATAAAAGCATCATTGAGTGTGCGACCACGCATATAAGCCAGCGGAGCGACTTCTATAACATTTTTTTCAATGAGTTTGTTAACCTTCTCGATCCCCATAAATTCATACAGTGCGTCATACATTGGGCGCAGGTAAGGGTCAATCTTTTGTGCCAGATCGCCAGGTAAGAAGCCCAGGCGTTCTCCTGCTTCTACCGCAGGACGAACCAGAATTAACCGCCGGACATCATCACGCTCCAGAGCTTCAACGGCACAGGCAACGGCGAGATAGGTTTTTCCCGTGCCTGCCGGCCCAATTCCAAAAGCCAGGTCGTGAGTCTGGATGCTGCGAATATAGGTGTTCTGATTCCTGCCCCGACCCCGAATGACCTTGCGGCGGGTGCGAATACGGGTTTCAGGAAAGCTGACGGTATTGTCACGGTAACCGGAAGATTGCTGGATGTGTAAATGCACACTCTCGGGCGTAAGTTGCTCACTGGATGTTGAACGGTACAGGTCTTGCAGCAGATTAATCGTCATCTGAGTGTTATTGGCTGAGCCTGTAATATTAAAGTGATAACCACGGTTATTAATGGCAACATTGAGATTCTCTTCTATTTGCTGGAGATGTCGGTCAAACTGACCACATAAGTTGAGCAGGCGTTCATTGTCAGCAGGTTGAAGCTCCAGATTGAGCGTATGCAGGTTTTTGTTATGATGCTCTGGGGATTCTGTGGCAGGTGAGACAGCCACGCTGGATGTTTCTGAGGAAGGTAATGTTGTAGCCAAGGAAAAGTTGTTCTCCAAATAGTCTGTTAAACCACCACTATAGCACATTTAGCCCATTACGATTCATGATCTTTAAGAAAAAAATAGTAGCGCCAGAAATATCCGACCGGCAGCAGCGGGGTGAGCAGGAGGTGCGTATGCAGCCTTGCAAGAATTTTTCTCCTGAAAAACTGTTCATTAGGCATTCTCTGGTTCTTTTTATGGGGGGTGCGATGGATGATGTGTATGGCCCTTTGTTTCAGGGCGTGTTTATCCCTTATCGCCAGCGCTACTCAACACATCAGGATATCGCCTATGCGACACACGCGGTCAGCACGGCATCGTTAGAGCTGGTACATCGCTGGGGGCAGGCAGGGAAACAGGTTTGTCTGGTTGGGCATAGCTGGGGTGGTAACAGCGTTGTGAAGATTGCCCGGCGGCTTTCTTCCGCAGTGGATATTACCTTGTTGGTAACGCTTGACCCGGTGTCAAGACGTATTCCGGGGTGGCAGGTTCGTAAACCGGCTAACGTAGCGCACTGGGTCAATGTTTATGTGGACTATCGTACAGCCAGTATGGAATATTCCAATATTGTCGCACGGTTGGGGGGATACTGGGGGGAGTGTCGTTATGCGGATGAGAATATTGTATTAAGTCATGATGCCAGTGGAGAGATTACGCACGCACGGGCAGCCCGCATGTTCCAGGAGGTGGCAACGAAGGTAAAGCGGTTGTGATGGAGAGAACCTTACCGGATGCTTTCTGCTTGAGCAGAGATGCTTTGACTCAACAGTACACGCGATTTTATTCTGATAGCAACTGCTAGTAGTAACAGCAAACTCCCCCAGGAAATAAATGCGGGAACCATATCGTGACTGGCAGAAAGCTGTGCCTGGACATTAATATTCCAGTGCTTGATACCATAATCTACCAGATAGCCACTGAGTAGCGCGATACTGCCAACACCAGTGAGATAGGCCAGCAGTGAGCGGCGTCCCAATTCCTTGCCAATTACTCCCAGTGTGGAAATATTGGTGGCGGGGCCTGCCATTAAAAAAACCAGTGCAGTGCCGGGAGAGACACCAGCGAGTATCAGACCGGCAGCAATCGGGGTAGAAGCCGTCGCGCAGACATACATGGGGATGCCAACGACAAGCATGATTAACATGGCAGGCAGACCGATACCCCATTCAGCCAGAAAGCTGGCGGGCACAAAGGTTTTGATCAGTGCAGCAAATACTAAACCGACAACCAGCCACATGAATACATTATCCAGTAAATCGGTAAATGAGTAGTGAATGCCACGCCAGGCTTTTGCAAAGAGGCCTGTTTTACCGCTCGTATCTCCCGTCGATTCTGTACTGCAGCAGGTAGCATTGCTCTCTATCGCGCTCTCTGTTGTACAGCAGGTGTTGTTGTTCTCTTGCAGCGTATTTTTGGTGCTATAAGTGTCTGTTTTACGGGTAGCATTATTAGCTTCTGCTGTGTCACAGCAATGGGTTTCGGGTGCTCTTTTTTTGTCTCTCACTATGCTGCTTGTTACCACGTTGTCACGGGTGATACAGCTTGCAGTTGCGGAGTGAGCAGATTCGGTTTTGTCATTGCCACAACAACTTTCTGTTTTTTCAGGCCGGGCGACTTCCTTTTCATTGTTGCTGGCACAGCAACTGGCCGTTTCGGGCTCTTTATCGGGCAGGATGCCGGATGTAGATTCCGTCTGTCTGCCAACAAGCAAACCTGCTGTTAATGCTGAAGCAATGGCGGCTACAGGGCGTACTATCGCCATAAAAGGGCCGAGCAGTGCATACGAAATACTGACAGAGTCAACGCCAGTTTCCGGGGTTGAGACCAGGAACGAAACAGTAGATGCTTTTGAGGCTCCCGCACGGCGTAGACCTAGTGCTACCGGTATAACACCGCAGGAGCAGAGAGGTAACGGCGCACCAAACAGAGCGGCTTTGACAATAGGCACAAGACCATGCCCGCTGAGGTGGTGTTGTAAAAAATCTGCGGGAATCCAGGCTTTGATTAAGCCACCAATAATAAGTCCCAGTACCAGCCAGGGGGCGGCATCAAGACTAAGATCGAGTAAGTTTTCCAGTAATAGCGGCATTGTTGTCATTGTGTTTACGTTAGTCGGAGGTATCATCCATCAGGTTTAGGTAGTCGATATAGCCTTGTATGAAAACCAGGTTTTCTGCGGCACCGGCAATAGCCTGTGGTGGTGAATTCAGCGTGTTTAGTAAATCTTCGCCTTCACGAATAATCAGTGTTAACTGGTTTTCATCAAACAGTTGAACCGCTGCAGCCAATTCTTCTTTTTCGGCTGAAAGTAATGTTGGTACCAGTTCATCTTTATGAATAACTGAATCGGGGTCAAGCAAATCAGCGACCAGTTTATTTTCCAGCATCAAAAAGTGTGCGTCGCGGGCGGCTTCCTCCTGATCCAGTTCCTTATGTGCCTGAACATCGGTACCTGCACCCTTTCGTACAGAAGTCATAATGACTTTTAGTAGTTGTCTGATAGCTTGTTTTGTTTCACGTTGGTCATCGGCAATAATACTGGCACGTTCATAGAGTTTATCAAGTTTATCTTTCAACTTGAGAATAACATCACTATCTTCGTTGGGTTTTAGCTGAATGGTTTGCTCAATGATGCCCTGGAAATCTTTATGGAAATCCAGTAGTACTTGATGATCTTTTTCCTGTACGTCCAGCATGGTTTGCTGATTGCGGGTGAGTTGGCGGCTGCCAAACAGCGGGTTGTTGTGTTTTCTATTCAGGTGCCGCTCGTGCGCTCCAGGGTTGTCACTGGGTTGCAAAATAAAATCATTCATGAGCGATTCCTTATGGATTACTGTGTACTCATTAAGCTGCCAGGTGATGGCTGATAGCGTCATAGAGTAAACGATTCATTCTCAAAATAACAGTGACGCATTCTATCAGCCTGATATTGTGAATGCATGGCACTGCTGTGATTTTAGCGACACTTTTAGACATAGTGTCCGGCACACCATCCGGAGGACCAGGCCCACTGGAAGTTATAGCCCCCGAGGTGTCCTGTAACATCCAGAGTCTCCCCAATAAAGTACAATCCATTGACTTTCCTGGCTGCAAAAGTTTTGGAGGAGAGTTCGCTGACATCGACCCCTCCCAGAGACACTTCAGCCGTACGCATGCCCTCTGTGGTGGCAGGATGGAGTTCAAGGTGCCGGAGTTGCCAGGCAATCTGTTTTAGCTCTGCGGGTGGATATTGACGCATGGGCCTGCTTGTAAAAAAGCTATTGCACAGGTGGCGTGCAAGTCGTTTAGGCAAGACAAATGCCAGAAGGTTCTTTAGCTCGGTGTTGGGACGTTTCTGTTGTTGCTCCTCCAGCCAGTTTGGAATATCCAGGTCGGGAAGCAGGTTTATGCTCAGTGTGTCCCCCGGTTGCCAGTAGGATGATATCTGCAATATGGCAGGGCCGCTCAAGCCCCGATGAGTAAATAGCATATTTTCCCTGAAGCAGGTCTGCCTGCAACATACTTCGACGGGCAGGGAGATACCGGATAATTTATTAAAAAAAGTATCCAGTTGTTCTTGCGGAAAAACCAGGGGCACCAGACCAGCTCGAAAGGGAAGCGTTTTTAGCCCAAATTGTTTGGCAATTCTGATGCCGAAATCGGTCGCTCCCATTTTGGGAATTGAAGGGCCACCGGTCGCAATGACCAGAGACTCTGCTAAGAAAGTCATCTGGTCAGTTTGAATGCGGAAGGTATTGTCCTTGTGAATATCTGTGATGGTTTTGTTTGTCAGAATAGTGATGTGATGAGCTGAGCATTCATCCAGCAAGGCTTGCACAACGGCTTTTGCTTTTTGATCACAAAAAAGCTGACCAAGTGTTTTTTCCTGCCAGCTCAAATGGTGCTTTTCCATAAGCTGCATAAAATCCCATTGGGTGTATCGTGCCAATGCCGATTTGCAGAAGTGCTCATTTTGCGAAAGATAGGCTCCAGGATGGATGCCCAGGTTAGTGAAGTTACAGCGCCCACCACCGGAGATCAGTATTTTTCGCCCCACCTTTGCTGCTTTCTCAAGCACTATAACATTGCGTCCTCGTTTGCCTGCTTCGATAGCACACATGAGACCGGCTGCACCTGCTCCAACAATGCAGACGTCACAGCTAGTGGCGTCTGCTTCGTGCAGCACGCTGTTATGCGCTAAGCTGCTCAATTTCGTCCTGGGTTAGTTCCCTGGCATCCTCTTCCAGCAGGTCGGGAATACCATTTTTTATCGGGTAGGCAAGACGAGCCGATTTTGAAATCAGTTCCTGATTCTTTTTATCGTAAATCAGAGGGCCTTTAGTGACGGGGCAAACGAGTATTTCAAGTAGTTTTGTATCCATGTTGCTATCATACTGCCTTACTGTGGAGATTGCATGGCTGCAATGTACTTATTGTGCCTGTCATGTAAATAAAATAGAAAGTGTGCGGGTTAGCTCTTTTTTGAAAAGAGCGTTGCTACCCGCTCCAGAAAGGCATCCTCAAAGCCTGTTTCCAGGTGAGCAGTGACTGGCAGGTACCAGGTATTTTCCAACATCATGTTTTCGCATTTAACGATATCCTTTTCTGTCATGATAACAGGTAGTTGCCTGTCTATATTAAAGTCATTGATAGAAAAATAGTGGTGGTCTGGAAACAGGTGCTGGTCGATCACTTGTAAGCCCATTGAAGTTAATGTCTGAATAAAACGCTGCGGGTTTCCAATGGCCGTTACAATGTGTACCTTGTCGAATTCCGTGACGCTCTTTGTCTCGTTTGTGATGAGGTTTACCAGTACATTGCCAGCAAGGTGCATGTGGTAGGTTGTATGGCTGGGTAGGGGGATGCCCTGGGTCGTGTTCCGGGGGTCGCCATTGAGAATCACATAGTCACAACGGCTCAGGCGGCTAACCGGTTCTCGCAATGGGCCTGCGGGTAGACAATAGCCATTACCAACAAGGCGCTGTGCATCGACCACAGCAATTTCCATATCGCGTTGCATACGGTAGTGCTGCAAACCATCATCGGAAAGAATAATCGTTGCTACAGTATGTTCTTGCGCGTAGCGGATATCTGCCACCCGGTCGGCACCTGCAATAACCGTTGCACGGGTTGTTTGTGACATGAGCTTGGCCTCATCACCACATGCCTGCACGGGAACCTCGTGACCCACTAATAATGGCCAGTCTGTTGCGGTACCTTTATACCCCCGGGTAATAATACAGGGTTTATAGCCCGCTGTTGTGAGCAATTTGGCAAGATAGATAATCAGGGGTGTTTTGCCGGTACCACCAATACTGATATTACCCACAACGATGACAGGAATAGTCAAGGGTGCTTGTTGCCGGCTATCGCGATAGCGTTTCAGCTGTGCCAGGATGCAGAATAATGCGGAGAGTGGGGCAAGCAGGTATTTACCAAGCCATGCCCTGACGCCTTTTGTATACCAGATGGTTTCCAGTAGCTGTTGCAGCCTGGGGGTATTGTGTTGTTGTCTCATCGTGAGACCTTACCTGCCGGTGCTTGTAACTTGCGGTTTACTTTCTTTCGGTTTGCGTGGTTGCCAGCGAGAAATTGGTCAGTCTAACCCGACCAGCGATATCCATGGCGGTAATAACAGACTGGTAACTGGCATTGGCATCTGCAGTGATTACCAGTGAAGGTGTTGTTTCCATCTGGTCGAGGGTCACATTCATGGCTCTGAACAATGTTTCCGGCTTGCTGTTAACCACTTCTTTCTTGTTGATGTAGTAATTGCCTTTGCTATCAATAAGCAGCTCAATAACATTTTCCTGTGTTTCTGGACGGCTACTGGTTGCTGTGGGTAGCTCGATCTTGATTTTAGAGTCTTTTTCAAAGGTCGTGGTGACCATAAAAAAAATCAGTAGCAAAAACACGACATCAATAAGCGGTGTCAGGTTCAGTTCAACTTCTTCAGGTTCAGTTGTTCTGAAGTTCATCGGCTGGAACCTCCACTTTTGGCGTTGGGTGTGGCGGGAGAGCGACGGACAGGAGGGCGTTTGGCCGTTGTGGTACTAACGGGTGAAGGGCGCAGTTTCTCGCTTGCCAGTTCAACCAGTTTCAGTGCTTCCTGCTCCATACGAACTACATAATCATTGATTTTACCCTTGAAATAGCGGTGAAAAATGAGTGCCGGAACAGCGACCGAGATACCCGCTGCTGTTGTGATCAGTGCGGTAGAGATACCTCCTGCGAGATCAGCTGGACTACCCACTCCCAGTTTAGTGATAACACTAAAGACTTCGATCATGCCAACGACGGTACCTAGTAGTCCTAACAGGGGGGTGACTGCCGCGATAGTTCCCAGAGTTGTCATGTACTTGTCCATCTCGTGAGCAACGTGGCGTCCGGTTTCCTCCAGGTTTTCTTTCATGATATGGCGGGGAAGCTGGCTACTTTCCAGTCCGGCGGCCAATACCTTGCCAATGAGAGAGCTGTTGCGGATATTGGCAATCTCTTTCTTGCTGGGTGTCTGTGAGCCAGCAGCCAGCTTGTGTGCCTTGGAGATAATATTTTCAGGAACAATATTGCGGGGCTTAAGTGTCAGGAACCGTTCTATGACGATAGCGAGCGCTATGACAGAACAAATTAAAATAGGGAGCATTAAAAACCCCCCAGCCTTTAAAAATTCAAACATGTCTACTTCCCTTTTAAGGTCATTCTTCTTATTGTAGGTTGTTACCAGCATATCAGGTAAGATGGTGGCGGTGCTTTTTTGATGAACACTAATACCACACATTGCTACCAGCCAGAGCTTTCCTGACGCATTTAATCCGGCAATAATACACGTATTGTCTTGAGAGCGTACATAATTTTTATGAACGGCTATCAAGTTTGCCTGTTAATAATCGGCTTGAAAATATACCCGTCTATAACTATCTATAGTCTGAATGAAAATCGAAAAAAATGAGGAAATCATGAAAAGAGTCTTGTTGTTAGTAGTGACGAATTTTGCAGTGGTAGTGGTACTCGGACTCGTCTGGAATATTCTGGATGCCATGTTCGGTATTAGTCAGATATTTATGAACATGGGATTACCCGCCCACTTTGGCTATGTGGGGATAATGGCGCTGGTTCTGGGCTTTGGTGGTGCCTTTATCAGTCTATGGATGTCGAAGGGCATGGCAAAACGGAGCATGGGTGTTCAGGTCATTACCCAACCACAAACCCGGCAGGAGCAGTGGTTGCTGGATATTGTACAGCGGCAGGCACATGCCGTCGGTATCAGCATGCCTGAAGTAGGTATTTTCCATACTCCCGAGCCAAACGCTTTTGCTACCGGTGCCAGAAAAAATGATGCACTGGTTGCTGTTAGCCAAGGGCTGCTGGAGCAGATGTCTCCCGATGAAGTGGAGGCTGTCCTGGGACATGAAATAGCACATGTGGCGAATGGTGATATGGTCACCCAGACATTGTTACAAGGTGTTCTAAATACGTTTGTGATATTTTTATCGCGTGTATTCGGCTACCTGATTGATTCTTTCCTGTCTCGTGGAGAAAACAGGGGAGGTTATGGCATGGGGTATTATATTTCTTCCATGTTGTTACAGGTTGTGCTGGGCTTTTTGGCAACTTTGATTGTTATGTGGTTCTCGCGCTGGCGCGAATTTCATGCTGACAAGGGAGGAGCCAGACTGGCAGGTCGATATAAAATGATTGCGGCACTTAGGCGACTGCAACAGGCACATGCCAGCAAGGACTTGCCAGGAGAGTTGGCCGCATTCGGTATTGCAGGGGGTGTGGGGGATGGTTTAAAACGACTGATGATGACACACCCTCCGCTGGAAGAGCGGATTGCTGCACTTCAGGCAGAGCGTTAGCGCGTGTATACAGTTATCAGGCCTTTACTATTTTTGTTGCCTGCAGAGGCAGCACATCACCTGACATTGAGGCTATTAGGATTGGCTAACCGAACAGGTTTACTGAGCCTCTTTCGTAGGTTAGCACCTGTTACAGTATCAACACATCCCATATCAATGATGGGAATCCAGTTTCCAAACCGGATAGGATTGGCCGCTGGGCTGGATAAGAACGGTGAATATATTGATGCACTGGGTAAACTGGGTTTTGGGCATATTGAAATTGGTACAGTGACACCTCGGCCTCAACCGGGCAATACGGCACCTCGCTTGTTCCGGCTCGTAAAGGAAGAGGGAATTATTAACCGCATGGGCTTTAATAACAAAGGTGTTGATTACTTATTGGAGCAAGTAAAAAGATCCCGTTACAAGGGAGTTCTGGGAATCAATATTGGAAAAAATTTCGACACTCCGGTCGAAAAGGCGGTTGATGACTACTTGCTGGGTATGCGAGCGGTTTATCTGTATGCGGATTATATAGCTATCAATATTTCATCACCAAACACACCGGGTTTGCGTACTTTGCAATACGGTGATGAATTACGTCAGTTATTGCAAGCTTTAAAGCAAGAGCAAACGCTATTGAATGAAAAGCATGCCCGCTATGTTCCCATTACTGTGAAAGTTGCCCCGGATCTTGATGACGATGAAATCAAAAACATCGCTACAGTTTTGTTACAGCAGAGAATAGATGGGCTGATTGCAACCAATACAACCTTGTCACGTGAAGGTGTGGAAGAAAACCGGTACGCTCAAGAGAAGGGTGGTTTGAGTGGAAAGCCTGTTATGCAGCGTTCAACACAGGTGCTTGAAAAATTTCACGCATATTTGCAGGGAGAAATCCCCATTATTGGTGTCGGTGGCATTGCCTCAGCAGCAGATGCCGAGGCGAAAATTAGCGCGGGTGCTGAGTTAATACAACTTTATACGGGATTAATCTATCAGGGTGAGGCACTTATCAAGGAAGTATCGAAAGCAACTGCTGAAACCCCTTCGAAAAAAGTGTCATAAGTGAGTATTGTTTAATCAGATAGATCATGGGTAGCAATAAGGCCAGGAAAAGCAGGAATGAAACCAGTTTTAACCCGGTGGATAATGGTGGTACGGGTGCGTGGTAATTATTGACTCCCTTGCTGCCGGGTATTAGCCAGAAAACACTAATTAAGGGGGGGAAGAGCAACACAATAAGAGATAACCAGCCGCTGCGGTTTAGATCATGGCTGCGCTGGATGGTTAATATCATCAGGGTAATAATAGCGATAATGATTGCGACAGCTAACAGTCCATAGGCCATCGTGGTTGAAATCACCCCTTTTTGATACAGCTGTCCGGTGATAGCTGCGATAAGCCAAAATACACTGGCGGGCATAATAAACGAAAACAGGAAAAAGATGAACCTGCCGATGCGTCCCTCAGTACTAAAAAGATTTAGTTTACTGTATCTGTTCATTGGTAATGATGAGTCCTTGATCGATCCTTAAGTTAACGCGTATTGTGCTACGGTATGGCTGGAAGTAATATTGAAATCAGGATAAATGTAGGCTACCCGGTGCGGAATGGCATGAATGGCTGTGTGTAGCGGATATGCGGCGGCATCAGCTATTCCAGGGTGCCAGTCTTCTTTAGGAGACTCTGATCATGATTGACTGAGCAGTTACGGGTTGCGCTGTATAAATAGTTACCAATGGGCATAAAAAAGCCACTTTGCAAAGTGGCTTTTTTTAATGGATTGGCAGATAGAGGTCTACATTATGTAACGGCATGTAACGGCTCTGTTCTTGCCAATCATAGCGCTGCGCTTATTTGGTTGCAGGAGCAGCCGCTTCAGTCTTGGCATCAGCAGCAGGGGCAGGGGCAGCCTCAGCTTTGGTAGCAGGGGTATTTGCGGCAGGAGCTGCTGCCTGAGCTTTACGCTGGGCTTCCATCTTCTTGAAGAAGGCTTCAGCTTGCTGGCGCTGTGCCTGCATGCGCTGTTGAACCTGCTCGAAAGAAGGTGCTTGTGGCATACCACCTGGTGTCATTTGAGGTTGTTGCATTGGCATAACGGGCATTTGTGGAGCAACAGGGTAACCATACATCATGGGCATAGGTTGATAGCCATACATCATGGGCATAGGCTGCATGTTCATCGCTGGACGTTGCATGTTCATAGCAGGCATTTGTGGCATTTGAGCACGAGGTGCTGCTGCTTGAGGTGCAGGTGCAGCTGCACGAGGCATCTGCATGGGCATAGAGTAGCCACGGTTGTTATTATTCCACGGGGCAGAGCCAACACCGTTTCCTGAGTTAGAACCTGTGCCAGAACCCGCAACATTACCGGCGGTGTTGCCAGAAGCGGTAGAGTTGCCTGCCAGGTTTCCAGCTGCGTTACCACTGCCATCACCGGACATTTTGGTATCCATGTCTGTTCTTCCCTTACCCTTGAAGCGGATTTCAAAGTCTACTTCACCATCAGCATCGCCTTTACCTGTACCCCAGCCTTTTGCATTTGCGGACCCTGTACCGTCTCCCTTGCCTGCGCCTGTACCCCAGCCTTGAGCATTTCCGGTGCCTTGACCCTGGCCTTGTCCGTTATTAAATCCATCCCACCAGTCTGCTGATGCGGTAGCTGACAGGGCGAGTAGCGTTGAAAGCGTGATTGCTTGTAATTTCATTTTTGATATCTCCTAACGATATGCGGTTGTAGTAAAATATGTATATTCTAACATTCTAATATACTTATATTAAGGTTGCAAGTACTCATTCAGAAAAATATGACGTGGCTTCCTTGCAGGACGGATTGGAACCCCGTTTTTTGTGCCGTGAGGCGGCGGGCATACTATCACAGCCGTTTTAACCTTGTCTTAATACAGGTTAAGCGCAAGAAACCTTTTTACATATTGAGTTTTTATGAAAAGGAAAGTAATGTCAATGGTTATTATTCCATCATAGCGGCTCCTTAAGGAGCCTCTGATTAAGTCTGGTCGAATTTCCTGTGAGATGAAATTCGTCAGTTTTTTGATAGAAACGTTAGCAATAGTCATTCTATGGGTCACTTTTATAGCGAAAAAATGGCGATATTTCAGCCTCAGGAAAACGATTGGGACTTGATCAGAGTCTCCTTAAATCCTCTGTACACGTTGACCACTCTATTTCCCAGAGATTTGTGGGTCAGGGCACTCGTGTCGCAGCAAAATAAAATGCTATTATCCCGGTGTTCATTTTATTTCGTTCACCAGGTTGTCGAATGACTTTATCACCATTACCCACGATAGCCCCTTTAATGCTAGATTTGATGGGTGTAACACTCTCTGCTGAAGAACATGAGTTGCTACAGCATCCAATGGTAGGGGGGGTTATATTTTTCTCTCGAAATTATGAATCATCAGAGCAAGTTAGCCATTTAGTGACGGCTATTCGCCAGGTGGCGAATACTGCGGGGAAAGAAATCTTGCTTGCAGTAGATCATGAAGGAGGGCGAGTACAGCGTTTTCGATCCGGGTTTACCCGGCTTCCGGCACTGGCAGCCCTGGGAGAACTGTATACTGAAGATCCTTCTCATGCGTTACAACTATCACGTTTACATGGCTGGCTTATGGCTGCGGAGGTGAAGAGTGTCGGTATTGATTTTAGCTTTGCGCCAGTGCTTGATGTGAATTACGGTGTCAGTGAGGTGATTGGTGATCGCGCCTTTGCAACCGATAGTACGGGCGTGAGCCAGCTGGCAGTGGCTTATATTGATGGTATGCGTGATGCGGGTATGGCTTCAACCGGGAAGCATTTCCCGGGTCATGGGGCGATCAGGGCAGACTCTCACCTGACTATTCCGGTTGATAACAGACGCTTTGAAGAGATACTTGCTACGGATATGGTTCCTTTTATCCACCTTTTCAGGGAAGGGCTGGATGCGGTGATGCCAGCTCATGTGATTTACTCGAAAGTAGATGAGCAGCCTGCCGGTTTTTCCCGTATTTGGCTACAGAATATTTTACGCCAGCAACTGGGATTTGAAGGGGTTATCTTCAGTGATGACCTGAGCATGGAAGGTGCGTCTGTTGCAGGGGGATTAGTTGAGCGGGCAGAGGCGGCTCTGGCTGCAGGGTGCGACATGGTGCTTGCCTGTAACCACCGACAGGGTGTCATCGACATTCTTGATCATGCGAACTTGCAACCTGCTGTTGAATCGGTTCAGCGATTACAGCGCATGAAAGGGGAGTCCATTGTCAATCGCTCGGCCTTGCTGGAAAGTCAATACTGGCAGCAGGCGGTACGGGATGTGACGGCACTGGTCTAAGCCGGGTTACAACGAGGAGGGGGGGTTAGTGGCATAATCACAGGCAAGATCCCAGCGATGTTTGATCCGGTGCTGACGCCGGGAGAAGTGTGACAAGGCGGGCATCAAACGAGTCTGACCCCTTTGATCCTAATTTAGTGCGATTCGTTGCCCCCAGGGGACAGCTTGTTTCCCCTTGATGAGCCAGATGGTAGGAAAGTTTGCCTCCGTTGTTGGAAAATCACCGTGAGCATCTGTAAAGTAGATCAGTATGTCAGGTGCTTGATCTTGTGTAGCAACCCAGTCAAAGGGTGGGCAAAAGCTGGTTGTACCTCCCCCTTTCAGGGTTTTCGGTAGCTGTACTTCTTCCCAGGGTTCAAAAATAAAGGGTGCGCCTTCAGTGAGTTCAGAGTCACAGGGCAATAAAGTGATTTTGGCGCGGACTTGCCCCTTGATGGCATTGATTTCGGAAATAAACTCCTGCATTTCCTTTCTGCCTACCGAGCCACTGACATCAATGGCAATAACGGCATTGATCTGGGTGCTTTTCAGGCTGGGATAAATAGCGGGGTCTCCGCGTCGGCTGGATGGCCGGGTGTAACTATAATCGTCTCTGGCAACAGCATTCATATACCGTGCCAATAAAGCGCGCCAGGGTAGCTGTGGCTGTAGCATGTCTTCAACGAGGCGCTTTAGAATGCCGCTCATTTTGCCGCTTTGTTCGGCCATTTGTGCAGCACCGGCAAGGCGTTGTTGCCACTGGATAGTGAGCTCTTCGGCTTCTTTCTGGTTCAGTGGAGGAGGAGGGGGTGCGCCACCGGCGTCTTTGTCAAATTCCTGTTTGCTGGCATGACCACCACCTTCGTCCGATTTGGGACTGGGGTCGCTTTCCTGTTGTGGTGGGGGGGCGCCTTTCCCGTTGGAGTTATCCAGCGGGTTTTCACTGGTATCTTGTCCGCCTTCACTGAACTGGTCTTCCTTGTCGTACAAGTGTTGATCCAGTGATTCACTCATGTCGTTGTCGGCAATGCAGGGGTAGATTTCTTCGGCGCTCATGCCTTCGTATTCACGCAGTAATAATGAACCTGCTGGTGGGGTTAGGCCTTCTGCAACGAGGAGGGGGTTAATGGCATAATCACAGGCAAGATCCCAGCGATGTTTTATCCGGTGCTGGCGCCGGGAGAAGTGTGACAGGGCGCAGTGCAGTGCTTCGTGAGCCAGTATGAACTGGGTTTCAGCGGGTTTGAGTGCAGCTATAAACTCTGGATTATAAAAGAATTTTTTAGCGTCAGTGCCGGTGGTGGCGCACCACGCCGGGCCAGCTGGCTGGAGTGGTAAACG
>WFWY01000002.1 GCA_015490895.1 Thiotrichaceae bacterium
TGGCTAGATACATTGTTTATATCAATTTGATTACAAAACGTTAACATTGTCAGCAGTGGGAAATTATTTATAACAGGTTGATTTGAATAGAATTACTTTATTCTAACTCCTTGAATAAAGGGGTTGCTGGCGTACAGCGTACAGGCTCCCAGATTCAAAAAAAGCCCCGCTCTGTTGCCAGAACGGGGCTTGTTGGTTGTATTGTCCCTGACAGTCTGGGAGGTGTGTCAGCTATTATTTCTTGGCGTTGTTACGCTCATGCGCCTCTTTGATAACCTCTTCAGCCACATTCCTGGGGCAAGGTGCATAATGCGAGAACTCCATGGAAAACTGGCCACGACCCGATGTCATGGTACGCAGATCACCAATATAACCAAACATTTCACTCAATGGCGCATCCGCTTTAATACGAACACCGGTAGCACCAGCTTCCTGTGACTTGATCATGCCACGGCGACGGTTCAGATCACCAATCACATCTCCGACATGGTCTTCCGGTGTAAACACATCCACTTTCATAATAGGCTCCATCAACTGTGGGCCTGCTTTTGGCATGGTTTGACGATAGGCACCCTTGGCCGCAATTTCAAATGCCAGTGCCGAGGAGTCAACCGCATGGTAGGCACCATCCATCAGTGTCACTTTCACATCTTCACACGGGAAACCTGCCAGAACGCCTTGATCCATACTCTTCTTGAAACCATTTTCAACAGCGCTCCAGTATTCCCTGGGAACGTTACCACCCGTTACCTTGGACTCGAAAGAGAAACCTTCGCCGGTCTCGGCAGGCTCAATAACATAATCAATCTTGCCGTACTGACCCGAGCCACCGGACTGCTTCTTATGTGTATAGCTGTCTTCGATGCGCTGGGTAATCGTCTCACGATAGGCAACCTGAGGTTTACCGACCTCAACATCAACACCGTGAGTACGCTTCAAGATATCAATTTTAATATCCAGGTGCAGCTCACCCATACCTTTAAGGATGGTTTCACCGCTGTCTTCGTCGGTCTCAACCCGAAAAGAAGGGTCCTCTGCGACCATTTTACCGATAGCAATACCCATTTTTTCGGAACCGCCCTTGTCTTTAGGCGCAACCGCGATGGAAATAACCGGATCCGGGAAAACCATGGATTCCAGCGTTGCCGGATTTTTCGGATCACACAAGGTATGTCCAGTCTGTACATTTTTCATCCCGACCACTGCAACGATATCACCCGCCTGGGCACCATCCAGTTCGATACGGTCATCAGCAGACATTTCGACGATACGCCCAATACGCTCCGTCTTGCCTGTGGCGGTATTCAGAACCGTTGAGCCCTTTTCCAGCTTGCCAGAATAAACTCGAATAAAGGTCAGGGCACCAAAACGGTCATCCATAATTTTAAATGCCAGGGCACGTAATGGCTCGTCAGGATCAACAATCGCAAACTCACCTGTCTCATTGCCTTCTTCATCAATAATCGGCTGGGGCTCTACCTCGGTAGGATCAGGTAAATAATCAATGACCGCATCCAGAACCAGCTGAATACCCTTGTTTTTAAATGCCGAGCCGGTATAAGTCGGGAAAAATACCAGCTCACGGGTTCCCTTGCGGATACATTTTTTAATAGTCTCCATATCCGGCTCTTCACCTTCCAGATAGGTCTCCATAGCAGCATCATCAACTTCCACTGCAGTTTCAATCAGCTTCTCGCGCCACTCTTCAACCTGATCAGCCATATCGGCAGGCACATCCTGCAGCTCATAGTTCATGGGATCATCCGATCCATCCCACACCCAGGCTTTACGGGTTAGCAAATCAACCACACCCGTAAAGTTATCTTCTGTGCCTATCGGCAATACCATAACCAGCGGGTTTGCCCCCAACACATCTTCAATCTGTTTGACCACACGGTAGAAATTTGCACCGACACGATCCAGCTTGTTGACAAAGATGACACGAGCCACTTCTGATTCATTCGCATAACGCCAGTTCGTTTCTGACTGTGGCTCAACACCGCCAGAGGCACAAAATACACCGATACCACCGTCCAGTACTTTCAGGGAACGATAGACTTCCACCGTGAAATCTACGTGCCCCGGTGTATCAATAATATTCATCCGGTGGTCTTTCCAGAATGCACTGACGGCTGCTGACTGAATAGTAATACCGCGTTCAGCTTCCTGCTCCATAAAGTCGGTAGTCGCTTCGCCATCATGAACCTCTCCAATTTTATGGATTTTACCTGTCAAGCTCAGGATACGCTCAGTCGTTGTGGTCTTACCCGCATCAACGTGGGCAAAGATACCGATATTTCGGTAATGCGATAAATCAGTCATGGTTATTCTCTAAAATGGTTAACTATCAATTAGTTCCGGCCAGGAACAATATTAAAAAAACTTCAGCTGGGCAAGCCAAAAATAAAAACGGGGCATTCTACCCTAAAAGCCTGTATTTAGCTACATTAGAGTTTAATTATCTTCGGGGCAGCGCATGTTTTCTATCCATCTTTTATGCGTCCTGTCGCCCTGCTTCCAGACGACCTGTAAATCAAAAGGTTCATCGGGGGGCAAGCCGATAGTAATCATGCCCCAGGCGTAATCGCTTACCGGCTCAAATGTTTGCTCTGTGGGAAAGGTTGACCAGCGAAACGCGACACGAGCAGCGGTGCTTATTTCCTCTTTGGACCACTCCTTCTGCCACTTTTCCTTGAGCTTAATACGTGTCAGCTTGCCCTGGTGACGAACTCGCCATGCTTTTAGCGAAACCCGTAATACCGGAGCCTCTTCTGAGCTCGCACTATTTTTAAGAATGGTCTGAAATACACAGTGCCGGCTAATTTGTGTCGCTATTTCCGAAGGAAAGCCTCTAGCCAGAAAAAAACCTTTTATTGCCTTCGGGTAGCGTTGCACCAGTTTCAGGTCAAGCACGCCCTGCTGTAATGTCCAGTGCTGCAAGTCATTCTGTTTATCAATTTCATCCGCAACAGATAACAGCCTGTCGGAACTGGCTTTCAGACAACTGGAAAAAAAAATCATACCCCAGAAAACACACCATAACTTCACTGTCAACCACCTCATACGCTTAATCAAAAGAGTTGCCACTATAGTCGGGAAAATCCACCCCTTTGCTTGCATCCCTCTCTTATGTTGATAAGTTCGTTTTATGACTAAAAATAATAGACATAACATAATCAACTGTCTGCTCATTGCTAATGACACGCTCGAATCCACTTTAGCAGGAATCTTCACCCCGCAGCAGGAAAACATACGGCTGGAGGTGGTTGCAAACCAGCCTGCGTCTATTATTCAATCCCTGATCAAACGCCCGGCAAATTTGCTGTTTGTCGCTGCCTCCGATACAAAACAGTTGGATGCCTACAAAAAACTGCTTATTCGTTACTCAGTAGACACCTTGCTTATCTATCAGTCCGACCATTATCAACCTTTAAAGCGTAGCC
>WFWY01000003.1 GCA_015490895.1 Thiotrichaceae bacterium
AAGTTACCCTGTTTTTGCTACGCTTCCTATTCTCGGACAGGCTCCTAGCCCGGAAATTTCATGAATATGCTCTAATATCGCGCAGGATATTGGTTTCACAAGGGAATTTCTAAAGGAGTCTCGTATCAGTGATGACGGGTGACTGAAGAAATATCCCTTGTGGAACCAACAGACAAGCGAGATGGCGCATCATTTGTGAATTTTCCGGGCTAGAGCGCTGTTGAGGGGGCAGGTGTTTTCTTGCTATCTGATTTCCTGGACACCTGCTTTTTCTTTTTCCAGACGCGAAGTTTCCAGGGATATTTATCCTTGGTGACGGGTGCCCATACCAAAATCCCCGAGCTGCGCCAGGGATCCAGTACAATTCCTGTTTCAAAGGGTTTTCCCTTTGCTGTGACGACCATGGTGTTGTGTTCACGCCAATAGTCTTTTTCGTAAGCGACCCCTTCCTTGATGTCCAGTGTTTTCAGGTTCTTTTTCCGGAAGTGGCTCATTAAGTCTCGTTGCCAGTGATAACACAAACCACGTGGACGTTTTTTGGAGTTGACCAGCACATTGTGCCAAAGAGGTGGGTAGGTGAGTTTATATTGGTTGGCAAGCACCATGGAATACACAATGGAATCGTGGGCGACGATGGTGGCTTCCTGCGGTGAGACGGAGGGATCCAGATTTTGTATGGCCTGGTTGAGTGCTGCCATAGATTGTTTCTGTTGAGCAGAGAGTTTGGTGGCGACCGGTTTGTCACCGGGGTCCATTCTAACATTATCGAAGCGTACACTCCCGCAGCCACTTAGAATAACGACACTGAGAGCGAGTCCCAGTAAACGAAGTGATAGCTGATTCATGATGAAGCCTCATTGGTTTCCTTGCGAAAGTACATAAGGTAGTTGACATCGACATCTCGCCCAAGCTTGTAAGTCTGGAATAGTGGGTTATAGGTCATTCCGGTTATGTCTCTGGCTTGAAGCCCTGCTTGTCGCGCTTGTGTTTCCAGTTCGGAAGGCTTGATAAAACGCGCATATTCATGTGTGCCTTTGGGTAGCATATTGAGAATATATTCTGCACCAACAATTGCTAGTACAAAAGCCTTGGGGTTGCGATTAATCGTTGAGAAAAAGACATGGCCACCGGGCTTGACAAGTTTGCTACAGGCTTGAATAACAGATTCTGGCGAAGGGACATGTTCCAGCATCTCCAGGCAGGTAACAACATCAAACTTGCCGGAATGTTTCTCTGCCATGTCTTCGGCAGTTATTTGTTGATAATCCAGCTCAATACCACTTTCAAGGCTGTGCAGGCGGGCGACAGACAAAGGAGTTTCTCCCATGTCAATCCCTGTAACACGGGCTCCACGCAGTGCCATGCTTTCTGCCAGGATGCCACCGCCACAGCCGACATCAATAATATTTTTATCTTTTAATCCACCGCAATGTTCATCAATATAGTTTAGTCGTAACGGGTTGATATCATGTAAGGGCTTAAATTCGCTATTGGCATCCCACCAACGGCTGGCAATTTCATCAAACTTACGGATTTCATTGGGGTCGACATTTTCCATGAGAGGTTATTCGTTTTACAGTGAATGCTAATATTATCAGGATAGTTTACACGGGACAAAGTTGTTTCTGGCTCATGGTATTCGTGGTGATATTCCAGCCTCAGGAAAACGATTGGGACTTGATCAGATACAAGAGTCTCCTGAATCAGAATACTTAAAATTGGAGTAATTACAAATTGGAATAAATCAGAGTTGTCCCGAAGCCTCCTAGTCGATGGCACGGTTCAGCATGTTTTTCTTCTTTGCCAGTTGCTTGAGCCTGGGGGGATCAAATTGTAGCAGGAGTATTCCGGTAATACCGGTTCCCAGTACGCTGGCAAAGAGCTTGGGAACCAGGCTTCCCCAGTCTATGGATTCTTCTGCGGAGGTAAGTCCGATTAAATCACCACCAATAAAGAGAAAGATGCTGGCCAGGGTGAGGAGTACAGCGATATAAATCAGCCCTACACCGATAAGGTTGATGACTTTCCAGCGTGTTTGCTCGGCGTGCATGCTTTGAGTGAGCTGCTGATTGAGAGCGGTGAGTTTGTTCCTGGTTTTTATCTGCAAGTTACGCAAAAACTTGTCACTGATTTTATCGGTTTTGCATAATAGGGGATAGGGCTGGTAGGTCAGCAGGGTCAGGTGTTCTTCATAGGATGTATTGAACAGGCTCTGCTGATTAAACTCCTGGGGAAGTACTTGTTGCATGATGTCGCTGGCAAGCCATTTTCGGTACGTCGTTTCTTTGATCTCCTCCAGTTTGGCGGTATGAAAGCGTGATAGCAGAGCATCTACTTCGGGATTATTGGCAAAAAAGGGATCTGACTGGATGTGCACGAAATACAGTGGGGAATGCTTGATTAGCGCCTTGAGATGGCTAATAGCGGCTTCCTTTTTACTGTTTTCCCCATTTTCTTGCTGTACGAGTTGCTGGGCTATTTCATAGAGAAAATGCAAATTGTTTGTCTGATCCAGACTGGCGGCGCGTTGTAATGAGGTGATAGCAGCAGTGCGATCATCCAGGAGGTAGTCACTCATTGCCAGATATCGAAGCGCCATTTGTGTTAACGGGTTGTCGTTTAACAGGCTTTTGTCAATCACCTGGGTCAGGTGTTCTTTTGCCCTGGTGTAGTTTTCCTCAAGGTGGAAATAGATCCAGGCAAGGTTGAACCGGGCGAAGATATCACTGTCGTGGCTCTCCAGATAGGTGTCATGGTCTTTAATGAGTTCCGCCAGTGCGGCAGCGTGTGGTGTTGTATCCAGATAGGTAACCAGGCATTCTTGCATGTGTGAAAGGTGTTGATTTCTGGTTATTTTCCCTTTTACGGAGTGCTGTTGATGTGCTGATTCTGGAGCGGTTAACAGGGGAGGTTCGTAAAGGTAGGCTTGCAGGCGGCTTTTGCAGTTATCTTTTTGTTTTTCTATTGATTGTGAAACCTGCACAATCTCATTTTTAACATAACGTAGTACGTCAAGGTTAAAATGCGCCGTCTTGAGGTTATAGCCGAGGCCTTGCTGATAGACTTTTGTGATAGCGGTTGCGTCAAGGTCATAGAGAAAAGCGTAATATTCAAGGTAAAGACGCTGGAAGCCACACTGGTTGAGAAAATGAACGGGATGATTTTCGGGTGTTGGTAGCATTTGACTGGACATATTTATTATTGATTATGTTATTGTGATGCCATCATAGCGCCGACTGAACAGGGCTACGAAATGATTCCCTATAAGAGTATCCAGTGTCTTGATGGACGGTAAAAAACACATCACCCCTATGTTATTTCCTGTGTCGTTAGAGCATCATATGCGACAGCTAAAAAGCTGTGCCAGATGCCCGCATATGATAGGTCCCGTGATAACAGGGCAGGCAGTGTCTTCGGTGATTATGTCAGTAGGGCAGGCGCCGGGTATTCACGAAGGAGAGCTGCAAAAGCCTTTTGCCTGGACGGCGGGAAAAACACTGTTTAAGTGGTTTGAAACGATTGGTGTTACAGAGGAACAGTACCGGCAATCTGTCTATATGGCGGCGGTCTGTCGCTGTTTTCCGGGTAAAAACCCCAAAGGTGGTGACAGGGTACCGGGGAAAGAAGAAATCCGGCAATGTTCACAGTGGCTGGAGCGAGAATACCAGCTGCTACAACCAGAATTGATTATTCCTATAGGTAAGCTGGCTATTCAGCAGTAT
>WFWY01000004.1 GCA_015490895.1 Thiotrichaceae bacterium
ACACTGTACTCAGCTGCCATTTTAACTAAAAAGCGCAGGGCGCTCTGGGTTGCCCTGCTGCTCACCGGGCTCTATGGCGTACTGTATACACTCCTTCATCTGGAAGATTATGCACTACTGGCAGGCTCCGGATTATTACTGGTTGTGACAGGTGTGTTGATGTATGTCACCCGGCACATTAACCCGGTGTTAAAATAGTAAGGAGACTCTGATCAAGTCTGAGTGGAATTTCTCGATTGATAGAATTGTTCAGTTTTTGCTTAAAAATGGAGCTAATAGTCGCTCTATTAGGGAGATTTTTAAGCAAAAAATGGGCGATTCTAGCTTCGAGAAAACCGCTCACGACTTAATCAGAGTCTCCTTAAAAAAGCCACTCCGAAAAATGACGAAGTGGCTTCTCTGTTATGTCATTTAACCACATAACATGTGATTAATTTTCAACAAGGGCGTTACCGCTATTCCAATGCTTCAGTGTCTCATCACCTAAATAGCGGTCGCTTCCCCTGTTAATTACCTGTTATTGCCCGTCTATGGTGCTGGAGGTGGCGTAAGCCCAATGCCAAATATTGGCTTTAGGGCATTAAACCACTTCGTACCAATTTTAGGATTTCCAGACGTATCGTTCGGGTGCACACCATCAGGACCGAGATCCACGGCAGGATCAAAGTCGGTATACTGATCAACCAGCGTAACAGGATTCCCACTGTTACCTGCTGTATTCAGATCACTGACAAAGGTCTCCAGTGCTGTATTATACAGGGGAATATAGTTATAACCGTAGCCCAATGCAGGATCATCGGATAACGGTATAATCTTCGCTATTGAAATGACCACATTAGGAGCAACATCACGTAACTTCTGAACCACTCGACCCAATGAAGCAATGGCGTAATCTACTACCGCCGCACCGTCTGTATCGACCTTAGCAGGGTCTTTGCCAAAAAAATCGTTCGTTCCAATATGGATAAGCACCAGATCAGGAACCTGCTGCGCCAGAGAATATTCCAGCACGGATCTTTTCAGATCGGTTATCTGTGGACAGGAAGCAACATGACTAAAGTTTACAAAAGGAAAATCCCCACGCTCATTTTCCGCAATATCACAATAATGAGGATTAGCACCTATCTCATTTAACAGATCGCGTGCAGAAAACCCGTTCCAGCCCTCATTTTCCGTATCCGAAAACGGGTTTCCTGCGCCATATGAAGTACCAATAAAATCGATATTCATTTTTATCTCTGTCTGGGAAAGTGATTTCAATGTCTTTCGGTAGCTATCTGCTCCACCTGCATAAGTTATGGAGTCCCCCAGTGGCATCACCCGGGGCTCTAACAGGGAAAAGTCACGATGCACGGTGACGGTGAAGTCTGCCGCATTGCTATCACCACTAGCAGTTGTATAAACCGCCTGCAAACTATAAGGACCTGCATTCGCTCCTAACCCACTGGCAGCAACAACAATTTCATCCCTGTCGTTAATCTCGAAAGGAACATTTCCACCTGCTGCATCCGTCACCGTACGGACATCAACTGCTGCTGAATCACCTGCTGAAATAATAGTAACTTTACCGACAACTGTCCCCGGTGCAGCCCAGGATAGCACCTGGGTTTCGTTATCAGCCTGGCTTGAAGCAAACAGTTTGGGTACCGATGCTGGCCTGGAAAACGCAATGACTGGAGGAACATCCGCAACATCCGTGACTGTAATAGTAATAGCCTGGCTATCACTGCCTGCAGGCGCCTGATTATCTTCAACCTTGACCGTCAAGGTGTAGGAAGTTGTCGTCTCCGCATCCAGTTGCGTGTTATCTTTCACGGTGATCTCACCGGAACCTGCGACTGCAAAGATCCCATTACTATCATCAGTGACCAGGGAAAAGGTCACCGGGTCACTTTCCGGGTCAGTCGCCGTCAGGGTACCGACTATGCTTCCATTCGCTGCTGCTTCACTCACCGAAAAAGTCGTCGCAGAAGTTAACTGTGGAGGCTGGTTAGATGTTGCCCCCGTATTTCTTTGTAACTCCGCTACAAAAGCGGTATCAGCAATCCTGGTATCTATATCAGCGGCCAGTGCGCCATCAAGGGTACCATCTGCAAAATCTGTGGACAGATCGCCAAGATCACCGGCCCGGTTCTTTGCAGAATCATTATCACTGGATGCCAGGAATGCCCCCGAAACTGCCAGCAATTTAACATTGTCATCACCTGAAGCGGAGGTATTTAAGGTATCAGGATTCGACGACAAGCCATAGCGGGTTTTAATCTCGCTTAGTGCAGTTGAATACGCATCAGCAACCGAAGGTTTGGGGTCAGCACTACTGCCTGCAATAATTGCTTTCGTACGTACCGCCTGTAAATGCGTCAGAATATTGATATTAGAAGTAAAACTGCTGGGCGCATCAATATTGATTAACGCCGTTAAAGTGATCGGTTGACCAGAAACCGGCGCACCTGCTTTGGTTTCATCCGCATACTTCCCTGTGACTACGATCTCAGTCCAGCCTGTCCATGCCAGGGCAGGAATGGAAAACTGGCCATTATCATTCATAGTCCCCGTTGCGGTATTACCGCCAGCTGGCCTTTGAGCCACATCATCCAGCTGGTACGCCATCACCGTGGTGCCTTCCTTAATGAAAGCCCCTTTTTGAGCAATACCCGAGACTGATGCAGTGGCAGGTGCTGACCCGCCTCCGCCTCCGCCTCCGCAGGCTGTGAGTAATAAAATAGAAACTATCTGGACAACAAAAAAGCCCAGCTTCTTGTGAATTGGCATAGTGACACTCCTGTTTATAGCCCGTTTATTTGTAAATTCCGCGGGAAATAATAGCAAACATTAGCACGGGTTAATACAGAAAAATGATAATCGCATGAAAATAATGGTTAAAATGCACTCATCTTCCGACCTTCTCCATGCCTACTCTCCTCATTGTGCTCTCACTGAATTCGTATTGAAGACACACGTTCAGCTCTTCGCATTAAAATTTTAAATTACTCTCTATTACTTCATACAACAGACGATGGCTGTGGTAGAGTAATCGCCCTTTTTTATAAACATACATCCACCATGTCAGCAAAGAACACTCCACAACACCCAGGTAGCCCCACAAAAACATCCATCACTTTTCAGGATTTGCAACTTGCCAAAGCGCTCATGAAAGCACTGGATGAAGTTGGTTACGAGGTTCCTACGCCTATCCAGGCCGAAACTATTCCACCCTTACTGGCTGGCAAGGATGTATTGGGACAGGCTCAAACCGGCACGGGCAAAACAGCTGCTTTTGCACTCCCGTTGCTGTCCCGTATCGACATCCAGAACAGTAACCCGCAGGTAATGGTATTAGCACCCACCCGTGAACTTGCCATACAGGTTGCCGAAGCCTTCCAGCACTATGCACATCATCTCAAGGGCCTGCATATTTTGCCAATTTACGGCGGTCAGAGTTATGACATCCAGCTACGCAAGCTCAAGCGCGGGGTTCACGTTATCGTCGGAACACCGGGCCGGGTAATGGATCATATGCGCCGCAAGAGCCTGAAACTGGATCATTTGCAATGCCTGGTACTGGACGAGGCAGATGAAATGCTACGCATGGGTTTTATTGATGACGTGGAATGGGTACTGGAAGAAATACCAGGGAAGCCCCAAATTGCCCTGTTCTCCGCCACCATGCCCAAACAAATCCGGCATATCGCTACCCGTTTTATGAAAGACCCGGTTGAGATAACAATTAAACTAAAAACAGCTACTGCTGCCACCATCCGGCAGCGCATGTGGAAAGTCAGTGGCTTTCACAAGCTGGACGCACTTAGCCGTATCCTCGAAACCGAACCTTATGATGGCGTCATCATTTTTGTCCGCACCAAAAATGCTACACTGGAGCTGGCCGACAAGCTTCAGGCACGTGGCTTTGCTGCGGCAGCTTTAAATGGTGATATTGCCCAGAACCACCGGGAAAAGATTGTTAGCAAACTCAAAAACGGACAACTGGATATCCTGGTGGGTACAGATGTGGTTGCGCGTGGGCTCGACGTAGAACGTATCAGCCATGTCATCAATTATGATATACCCTATGACACAGAAGCCTATATTCACCGCATAGGCCGTACCGGGCGAGCAGGACGAAAGGGTGAAGCCATCCTGTTTGTTGCGCCTCGCGAAATGCGGATGCTAAAAAATATCGAGCGAGCGACCAACCAGCCCATTGAGAAAATGAGCCTGCCTTCAACGGCCGATATCAACACATTACGGGTTGAACGCTTCAAGGACAAAATCACCGCAGCGCTGGGCTCAGAAGACGCCAACGGCGCACTGGATAAATACCGGGTGATTATTGAACAGTACCAGCAGGAACATAATGTCCCTGCAATAGAAATTGCAGCTGCACTGGTGAAACAGCTACAGGCCAGCAACCCGCTCTTTGTCGAAGATGCTCCCCGGCAACCTCGCAGAGAAAAGCAGAGCCCGAAAAAATCAGGAAAGCCGCCCCACAAAACTTCTTCTCGTCATCCACGCAGCGATCAGGCACAGGAAGCACTTCCCAAAGGCATGGAACGCTTTCGACTGGAAGTCGGCAGGCAACATCAGGTCAAGCCTGGCAATATTGTCGGTGCCATTGCCAATGAAGCAGAAATTGACAGCCAATATATCGGACGTATAGTCATCAATGAGGATCATAGCACCGTAGACTTGCCAGAAGGCATGCCCAAAGAAACCTTCAAACTTCTGAAAAAGACCTGGGTAGCCGGGCAGCAGCTACGCATCACCAAAATTGCTCCCAACCAGCGCAAGCGGCAAAAAAAATCCTGATTA
>WFWY01000005.1 GCA_015490895.1 Thiotrichaceae bacterium
TTCCTGTAGCTCGGCTTCTATGGCTTGCTGGAGCAACTTCCTGGCACCTGCTTTTAGCAAGTCAGTCAAAGGATCTTCTATTTGCTCTGGATTTTTAAAAGAAATAACGCTATTTTCATTCATGAGTGGTCTCCATCTGGTGGGTTATTGTGTCAACTTACAATCTTCCAGATAGACCGCTTTTTTTCAACTGTTCATACACCAGATTTAGTTATAACTCTCTTCAGCAGGACAGCGGGTTTTCCTGTTTTTCCGCTAATACGTAGCTGTTGTTTGCTAACCCCCAGCAGAATCAGTTGATTACGGATCGTGGTTGCCCGTTTAAGGGCAAGAGCTGAAGTTTTTGCGGTAACGAGTAGCTCAATGCGCTGATTTTTGTCTTTTAACAGACGTTGTGACAGTTGCTCAACCTGTTTTTTTGAAGTTGATATGATTTCATCAGAGTCTGCTTTAAAGTGTATGGAGAGCGTTTGTGAAGGTTGAATATTTCTTCCTTTTTTCTGTTGGGTGTAAGCTTGCATGGCCGCTAACAATGATTCATAGCTGAGGCTCTTTCTGATCGCTGGTTGTTGTTTGTCAGTATTGGCCTGTGAAGGTTCGATGGCTTGTTGTGGCTTGTTACCGGATGGTTTTGCTGGTCTGTTAGCAGGTGAGGATATTTGGGATGACGGAAGTGGACGACTGGTGGTTGGTGCCGGTGTTTGTGAGGTTGTTTTTTTCTTATTCTGTGCAGGTTTGTTGTGAGAAAGGCTGGCGGTTTGTTGCGGGGTAGCCGAGGCTGGAGTAATCAGTGCCAGGTTCTCGGGTTTTTCTGTGAGTAGCTGGTTATCAATAAAGCGGATACCGCATATTTTTTGAGTAACCGCCTCAGCATTCTTTTTTACAGATTGACTGGCAACGGTTCCTGACAGGGTGACATCACGCCCCGTCAGGGTAATCATCGCGGGTATTCCCTCGGCCTTCAAACGCTCTCTTACCTGTTGGGCAAGGCTATTCTGGATTTTGGGGGTGAGTATAAAAACAGCTGCCACCAAAAGAAGAATGATCACCATGGCGAGCAGTGCTATAGGTAATAGATAGGATTTATTCTGCATCAGGGCTGGATAAGACATGCATTTCTCTTTGCAACGTGAGTCTCTGAGAGATGCTATATTTGGCTATAAGTAGTGTTTATGTCAATGTTAAACGAAAAATAAAAATACTGATTTTTATTGCGTAACTGTTTCATCATGGACTTCACTGTATTGGTCACGGGTTGTTTGTTACAACATGCTGAGCATTTGTCTGACGGTGTCTTTTTGTTCTTCAGTGCCCTCATCCAGCACTTCTTCCAGCACTTCTCTGGAAGCATCAATATAGCCCAGGTCGAGGTAGGCGCGTGCCATGTTGATCTTGATTTCGGCTTCCTGGTAGTCGTTGTCATTAGCAGCTGTGGTGGTTGTCGCAACAGGGGTGTTGCCCCTGTCACGGTCTTTGTTAATGATATCACGTGTTTTAATAACAGGGTTGAGCAGCCTCTCCTGATCAGTATTGACTGCAGGTGTTATTGCTGTAGCAACGGGGCGATCCGTTGATAAGGTGCTAGTCGTGGCGATACTTGTTTGCTGTTTTTGGGAGCGGTTGCTGAAGAAATAACCCAATAATATAAGCGTTAGTGCTAATAGTCCAAGTAAAATAATAAGCGGATTATTTATTCTATCAAAGAGAGATGAGCTTCTACCCGAGGCAGATGCTGAAGCTGGAGATGATGCGGATACAGGGGAAGCAGCCTGGCTAGATGGTGTTTCACCGGGTACTTTAGCTTCTGTGGTAGCAGGAGGTGTGCTGTCTCTATCTGGTATGTTCGCTGTGGATTCCCGGCTGCTTTCTGATAGCTTTGCTGTCAGTGCAGCGATGGCATTTTCGGCAGTGGCAGTCATATCATCGCTTGTTTCTGTCGCCGAGGGTTCAGATGTGGGCTGTTGCCTGGTTCGGGGCGGGGATTGTGTTGTGTCGTTGGTGTCCGTTGCTTCTTTTTTTATGTGGCTATGGCTTTCACTACCTAAGCTCTCACTAGCGACTTTATTGTCCCGGCTTTTTTCCGTTGATGTGCGAAGGTCATCGGCGGTGGCTGTGCTGTTATCAGGGCTGTTCTGTTTAGCTTTCCTGGCATCACTTTTGAGCTGATTTTCAAGAATGCGTATCTGCTGATCCAGTGTAGTTAGGGTTTTATTTTGCTGGGCATTGAGTTTTTCCAGCGACTGTAGCTGTTTTTCCTTGTTATCTTTTTCCTGTGCTTCCTTGCGGATTTCAATACTGACTTTTGGAGATATGGCAGGTTCGGTGTTATCTCTGGTATCCGCGGTTGTTTCAGTCTCAGGTAGATTCGTTACTGTCGCCTTTTCTACGACAGGGGTGGGCAAGGGGCTATTGATAAAGTTGCCGGTTTCACTACGCTTGAAATAGGTGAGGTGTTCTGCAATGAGAGCAGCGGCCTCTTGAGGAGGAATAGTAGCAATCACCTCTTCATCGGGGAGTATCAGCGTCACTGCCCGGCGTAAAAAATGAATATTGCCTCCTTTAAATGCCTGTGGATTGGCACGCAGTATAGCCACCATGATCTGGCTTTTTTTCAGTTGGCTCTGTGGGTAGCTTTTGTCCACGATTTTGCCAAGGTAGTCGTTGGCTTTGGTGGGGCCATAGCTACGGCTGGCAAAACTCTGGGACACTATCAGCAACATCATTATCATTAGCAGCAACGCACTGGAAATAATACGTTTTTGTGGGGAGTGGGGTGGAGAGTGATGTGTGCTCGATATATACATAATAGATGACTAGCCTGCGACGATCAGTGATGATTATAGAAGTTTGGTGACATTGCTGGCGGCACGTTTTACATCCAGAAAAATCAGACCAAGCCGGGCTTTGGGTTTTGCCAGTACCGTAAGAACAGACTCGTTACCTGCATGTGTCATTAAAATATAACCATTATCACCCTTGATCAGGACTTGTTCCAAAGAACCCCGGTTTAGTTCTTCGGCAGTTCTGTCCCCCAGAGATAATAGTGCGGCACTCATTGCTGCAACCCGGTCTTCGTCCATTCCCGCCTGTAGTAAAGATGCCATAATAAGCCCATCTGTTGAGATGACAGCAGATGCCTCAATTTCTGTGCTTGAGCCGTTCAAGTCGCTCAATATAGAGTTAAGCATTTCAGATCGCATAAGTTTCTCCCGAATAATAATATGTTATCGCGATAATTTTTTAAGTAATGTCGTCGTGTCGTTAGTTGTTTGCATCATGATGAGTAGACACGATTATCATAACGTATGGAAAGCGCCCAGATCAGTTGTCTGAAAGCGGTTTGGTTCAGTTGTGGCAGGCCTTCGGCAATCAGGGTAAAAACATCATTTCCGATGAAAAGTGGCCAAAAGCCTATTTCAGAGCTGCCAGTACCATCTACCAGTCCCCAGCCCCGTTGTTTCAAGCGGAGATTGCCGCTTAGTAATGCTTTATGGCGATCATAGGTTTTGATGAGTTCGGTGCTCATTGCTGCCAGCTCTTCAGCGGCTTCATGATGAAACCCGGCAGTGCCAAGATAGAGTCCCTGCGATGAAGCGATAACGACTTTTCCGCTGTCTGCGATAGGTTGTAGTAGCTCAGGGAGTATCTCTTCCAGCCTGTCTTGAGGTGCTTCTTCAGGTGTTTCTGTTCCATACACCAGCCCGGCATTTTGTAACCAGTGGGTGAATTCGAGAGAGCTCTCTTTGTCCAGGCCACTGTATTCACTGGCGAGTTCGTTGTTAAACAGGGGGGTTTCTGGTGCTTGCAATAGTCGTTGCAGGAATGTTCTGCCGACTTCATCCGTTTTTTCCTGTACTGCATAGTAGCTTCCCGCGGGGGAAACGCCCAGATAGAGATCATTTTGTAATACGTATTCGCTCATTCAGCAACTCCTGGGTCAAGCGATAATAAAAGCCCTTGTAACAAGAGTGAAATATCCTCTCTTTTTCTTGCATCGACTTCAAAGATGGGTGCTTCGAATCCCAGCTCATCGAGCCATTCCCGATATTGGGCAACGGAAGGTGTTTTCTGGCGGTCGGTCTGGGTGATGCCAATCACCATTTGATGTTCTTCGATAAAATCCCTGAAAGAATTGGTGTAGAATTTCATGTCATTAAAGGAGTCTTTGCGTGTATTGTCCAGTAACAGCACCAGGCCAATGCCACCTTTGGTTAATATGCTCCACATGAAGTCGAAACGTTCTTGTCCGGGGGTTCCGTAGAGGTGAACCTTTTCATCATTCCCCAGTTTTATAACGCCATAATCCATAGCCACCGTTGTATCTTTTTTTCGCTTTTGCGTCATATCTGAGGCATTTTGATTGGTGGATACAATATCAATATCACTGATGGAGTTGATTGCCGTGGTTTTTCCTGAGCCCACAGGACCGGTGAAAATAATTTTTCGGTTTATATGGGCCATCAGTCTGTTGCCTCGTTTTTGGTAAGGCGGCCAAACAATCGTGCAATCAGACCCTTGTTTTTGCGGGGTTCGACGTTAGATTTCTGTTCAATTTGGGCAGGGTCTGTTTCAAACAGGGAAAGTCCCGCAGCACCATTATAAAAAGCGATGACATAGCGAATCGGTATGTTCATTTCTCTAGATATATCAGACACCTTGTAGGGCTTCTTCTGCCATCGAGCCGCAATCTTCATGGCAAAAGGGAAGTTTTCAATGCGTGTAAAGTTTGGCCAGTGTTTAAGCAAGTACGGCGCTTCACAATCCAGTGATGAGGGTACACGACCTTGGGAGGTTAATAAACAGCTTGTCCAGATAAATGACTCCAGGTCATAAGTAAAGTTGGCATCGGTGTGAATTCTTTTGCGGATATCTGCGGACTCCGGTGTGGATAGTATATGCAGGTTTATCTGTCCGGGTTTTACTTTATTGAAACACAAGGTTGCGAAGGCATCGGACTGTGGATGCAGCGGGCTGAAAACAAGATATTCATCGTAGCAAACATAAAACTGGTGTGGCTCGTATTTAATCTGTATGACCTGCTTGGTTTGTTTGGCAAGACGCAGGCCTGCTATGAGTGTGCCCAGAAAGTGATTTTCACCATTGTAGTGAAGTGATTCGTCCTGTTGCAGTTTGCTGTGTGAGGTGTTTTCATGTTGACCACAGAGCATTTTCCAGCGTTGTTGTTTTTGTTCACCAGTGAGAGGCTGATGATCAGTGTGCTCTTTTTGCTGCTCTTGCTGTTTCTCTTTGTTTTGGCTGTTATCCTGATCGTCTTCCCGCTCATTGCTTTTTGGATGTTCTCCGGTTGCAGGTGCTGGTTTTATTTTCGCGCCGGTCAGTTTTTTGTTGTCTGTCTGTTCGTGAAGAGTCTGTTCTGGTTTCTGTGGCCGGGTTGCAGGTTTTTCGGCGATGGCTACACCAGCATTATGATGAGTATTATCATGATGCACTTCGATGATAACGGGGTTGGCGTGTTGTTTTAGGCCAGGTGAATGGGCAGCGGGTGTTGTTATGCGAGGTCGTTTAATAAAGGGTGAAGGTGTCCCTGATAACCCGGGTAATGAAGGAGGGCGCTTGAATGTTTTGCGCGGGGGTATAGCTGTAGCAGGGGTGCTGCTTGCTGAATCACCCTGATCGTGAGTAATATGCTGTTGTGCAATTTTTTTTGCAGCAATTGTTAGCGCTTGAGCAGTGATAGGCTTGGGTACCCATTCTATCTCTGGATTATCAGGATCTTTAATAGATAGTGCAATACAGGGTTTGGCTGATCGGGCATGCTCGGTTTCCCAGTGTGCTATTGAGCCGGGATAGTCGAAGTCTGTAATGTATACGTCGGCTTCTGCAGCTGTTGCTGCCAGTGAGAATGTTTTTCCACCCGTGCTGCCAATGAAAAACTCAAGTATAGCCTGATTGTGCGGGCTGATGTCCGACAGATAGACTTTAAGTGGATGTTGTAGCTCAAAAGTTCCCATGTTTTTTAGTGTTCTACCAGGAGTTAGCATCTTCGAGGCTTTGTTTCCATGCTGGGGACAGCTCGATATTTGATGTTTTCAGCTTATCTGTCATGGTGTCGAGGTAATGGCGCTGGCGGATGGACTGATAAAGGAAAAGCAGTTCTTCCTCGATATCCTGAGCATCGGGCTTTTCAAGTAATTCATTTTCAAGCAGAAGTCGAGCTTCTTCCAGTTGCCCATAATCAATATAAGCGCGTGCTTCTTCAAGAGTATCAGCAAAGCCAGCCTCTTCCTCGATACCTTCAAATAGTACCAGTGGTTTTGCATCGCAAACACCATTGGCAAGAACAGAGCCCTTTTTCCAGCATTGATGCAGATTTTCGGCATCATAGGTGGTTTGTAAATGTTGGAAATCTGTTTCTGAAAGTGCGGGCCTGGCTTGCATCAGGAGGTCTTTAAATAAGGGTTTTCCTTTACCTGATAAAGCAATAATCAGGTCTTGCAAGGCTCCTGTCAGAAAGTCACCAAGGTTGGTACTATCGGTTGCCAGCAAAATGCGTTGGGCGTGAACACGTAGATCCTGTGGATAACGAGAGATATAGCGTGACAATAATCTCCATGCAGCAACCGGCTCATATTCTCCGGAAAAGCGAAGTCGCGTTTCCTGTGGTAGCTTCAGGTCTATCAGAAAATGTTGTGGTGCCTGTTCTTCTACAAATGTTTGCATAGCTAATCGTTTTGTCAAGCCTGTCAGAACACTCTCTGCTGAGGGTGTGTGAATATGATTATTGTTGTTCTTGTCTTTGGTAAAGATGATGATACAGAACACCAGATGAGGTGTCCAAAAAGGTGTACCAGTGGTAGTTTATAATGTTTTGCAATACATTAAGGAGCCTCTGATCAAGTCCCAGTCGTTTTCCTGAAGCTGAAATATCGCCATTTTTTCGCTATAAAAGTGACCCATAGAATGACTGTTGCTAACTCTTCTATCAGAAAACTGACGAATTTCATCTCACAGGAAATTCGGCCGGACTTAATCAGAGGTTCCTTAAACGAGGGGGAGTGTTCTGCAAATATAGGGTTTAGAGTAGCTCGAATTAGCGGGGTTGTCTACAAGGCAAGCAATATGATCCATTTTTGATTCTAAAATGATACACTTATGGGGGTAATTATTATATTTAATATGTCTGCTTGTGTTGGGTGTATGTCTGAAAAGGCGCTCAGGTGTGTCTTGATGCAGGGTTATGTAGCGATTTGTTCGGGCAGAAAGAAATAGTTCCCGCACAAGGTCTATCTCCTTAACCTTGACGCATAGTTTAACGTTTGATTAATACAGGTCTGTTCCATGTTCTATCTTGTTTCCCAGATGGCTTTGTTTCTGGTATTGGCGGCTGCTGCAGGTGTTGTGGCGGGTTGGTGGCTATACAGAATACATTACCGAATACATCGCATTTCTTTGAGTGATGGTTCAGCAATGACTGATAGCGACGATATGTTTACAGTTAAACGCCGGCTGGATAATTGCTTTGACGATAATACAAAACTTCGGCGCGAGTTAAAGTCAGCCAGGAAGCAGCTAAGTAATCACACAGCTGAGAGCGTGACTGATGGCACAGATGAGGATAGAGTAAAGGTATTACTGGATGATTTGCAATTACGCGATGATACCATTCTGGCGTTGGAGAGAGAGCTGGAAAGAGTACGCGGTAATTAGTTGCTATCCTGAAGCTCCGTAAATTGATAATAATTACGGGATGAGTAACCGGGTCATGGTAGATTTATGATATAACAGTTTTTCGGATAAGCTCCTGGAGCAACCATCAGGTATGAAGAAGAGGGTAACTAGCATGATAAAAACCAACGCAGATACAGACAATCTACCCGTATCTGACCTCATGGAAGATGTTGAATTATTGGGCGATTTATCTTTTTCCAAAGAGCTTCATATCAAGGGCAGAGTCAATGGTAATGTCGTTTCTGCTATTGATTCAGAGGGAAAACTGGTGCTTCACTCAGGTAGTGTGGTAAATGGTGAAGTACGCGCCCCTTATGTTGTGGTTGCGGGTCAGGTCACAGGAAATCTCTTCGCTTTCAAACGGTTGTCTCTCGCAAAAGGTTCAGTTATTCATGGTGATGTACATTATACTGAGCTAGAGATGCAGCAGGGCGCCATTGTTAACGGGATGCTGGTTGCGATGGGTAAGGTAGATGGATCCAGATAGATAACAACCTGCTTTAATACGGATTTGTAATTAGCTGTAGTTCCTATACACTAGCTCCCTGGTACGTAAAGTGTAGCTCATGACTGTTATACGGTGATGATTTTTACGTCCAGGAACCGGAAATCACTTTCCCGGTGCATGGGATATTCGATAGGATTTATCGAATTTTTAAACTTTGTGGAGGACACATTAATGAAACTATCTACACTTTTTGCAGTATTGTTAACAGCAGCTGCTCTGACTGCTTGTGGTGAAGAGACTGCCAAAGATACAGCAGCAGCGGCTGGTAAAGCTGCTGTTGAAGCAGGATCTGCAGCAATCGAAGCAGGTGATAATGCTACAGATGCTGCGGGTGCAGCAGTTGAGGCAGCCAAAGATGCGGCTGTTGATGCGGCTAAAGATGCTGCACACTAAGAAACCTGATCTGTAGGCTCGTATTATGCTCAGGCCTGGTCTGAGTGTGAGCATACAGAATTATCTGGGGGCTCATCGTATTGTATGAGCCCTTTTTTATGCTCGTTTTTCTGAGGCTAGAACCCGCCAGGTTTTTGCTATAAAAACAACCAATAGCGACGGTCATTGCTAACTTTTCTATCAAAAAACTGACGAATTTCATCTCACAGGAAATTTGACCGGACTTGATCAGAGTCTCCTTAAGGAGGCTCTGATTAAGTCTGAGTGGAATTTCTCGATTGATAGAATTGTTCAGTTTTTGCTTAAAAATGGAGCTAATAGTCACTCTATTAGGGAGATTTTTAAGCAAAAAATGGGCGGTTCTAGCTTCGAGAAAACCGCTCATGGCTTATTCAGAGTCTCCTTAACAGGTCTGGTTAGCTGATACCGGGATCCAGACGTGTACTCTATTGGTATGTTATGAAAAGTCGGATGCAGTTACTGCTGATGAATGTTGCTTCAGGCTGTCTTTTGATGCTTCAGGCATGCCAGTCGTCTGAACCTCCAGTGCTTAAAACAGACACTTGCCAGCCCTGGGCAGTCTACCAGGCGGGTGCCCTGCTGTTGACAAACAATACCTGGGGCGCACAGAAGCTTCCTGACTATAAACAGTGTATTACGGTAGAGAAATCCACAACAAAGGTTGTTTTTGGCTGGAGCTGGCACTGGCAGGGCAAGAATGATGCCGTTAAGGCTTATCCCTCTATTACCTATGGTCATAAGCCCTGGCAACAGACATCCACCACCATACGACTACCTGCGCTAGTGGGTACATTACCCCGATTGCAGGTTAAGTATGATCTGCTGACAGAGGCAACAGGTGTTTACAATGTTCTACTGGAAGCATGGATTACGAATACTGCTACTCCCCGACCTGACAACCGGGTTGCCGAGCTTGCAATACATCTTGGACAACACAACTGGCCAGGTATGCCGGGAAAGCGTATTAAACGTATTATGATAGGTGCTCATTCCTATGACTTTTATTATGAACCCAGCATGGTCGTACCAGGAGATACGCATCGTTGGGCCTATTTAGGCTTTGTTTATGCAGGGAATGAACCAGCGGTCAGTTTTCAGGGTCAACTGGATGTAAAGGCATTTATCCACTACCTGGTTCAACACGGTTATCTACAAACAACACACTATATCAGTTCGATTGAATTGGGTAATGAAATTATAAATGGAGAAGGGCGGAGCAGGCTCAATGAGTTCCATGTTACATTCTAGCGATGAAAGGTTCATCGGCTGATGGCCGGTACCGTTTTGACTACCAGATGACAAGGTATCATGGATTTTAGTTGCTAAAGTTATCCGCATAAATTAAACAAGAATATTGACACCAAGGAATAATAACAATGATAGCGGCTACCCAACCACGTGTTTGTAATAAACCTCATCCTTCCATCATTACCGGTGCAGCCAGTGTCAACCGGGTTGCAGCGAAAAGCTCAAAAAGTACCAGGGTTCGTAGAAAGACCCGAAAAGCACCGGAGAATAATTTCCGGCTGGTTGAGGCATCGGACGTGGCCTTGCATACTGTACTGGCAACAAAAACAGTCAAGATGGGACTCAAAAGCGGTGAAACCGTTATCCTGGTTGGACCCGAGCGGCCTGAGCAACTGGTACGAAAGTTGACGATGACAGGTATAAATGCCGAGGCCGCCATCAAGAGCGGCAAACTCTTTGTTTTCAGCTTGCAACCTGCTATTTCAGGAAACCTGAGTTTATCGACGGATTACCATAAAGTTTTTGGTGAATTATTCACTCTGGCAGGTGTGCCTGTTGATCGTGTTGTTATTATGGGTGTTGACTTGTTGCTGAATCTTGAATCTCAGTATCTAGCTTTGGCATCAGTGAGTAAATTTACCCAGGCCGCTGACGAGATGGGGTGCAAGATTATCGCACAATATGTTAAGAACAAATCCGTTGCACACGATCGCCTGGAGGCAGCCTGTAGTTCGTTGGTTAATGCGTATTATACGATGCGACGGGGCGATAGTCGCATTGGGAAAGCCTATAGTTTAGCGATCAAGAGTGCTACAGTTCCTTCTGGGAGCAGCAATATTGAGGCTCGGGGTCTAAAAGGAAAAAGGGATTATTGTGCTTAAGGAGCCTCTGAATAAGTCCGGTCGAATTTCCTGAGGCTGAAAAACAAGTCACTTGGTCGGAAATTATTGAGTGTACCTTTGTGGGCATTATACTGATTGGTGTTTTCTGTTTGTCATAAATCAGACTCTCAGACAGCCTCCTGGAGAGTCACCTCTAAAAATAAACAGAAGTTCTTGAACAGCTAAGGAGCCTCTGAATAAGTCGTGAGCGGTTTTCTCGAAGCTAGAATCGCCTATTTTTAAGCAAAAACTGAACAATTCTATCAATCGAGAAATTTCACTCAGACTTAATCAGAGGCTCCTTAAGGTCTTTTAGCAAAGTCTGCTATTCGCTTGTCGAGAGTGTCATAAAAATAATAATAATAATAAAATAGTTGTAGCTTATGTTTCCCCTGTTCGACACATCAATGAAACCGCTGTTTCTCGTTGCCAGTATTTTACTGTTTGGTATCAGTATCCTGGCAGGCCTGGAGCTATGGAGTCGTTTGCATCATATCATGGTGCATTTTTTTCTGGTGTTTGGTCTGGTACTCATTATACGTCAGCTGGTTTTGCTCTTTTTTGCATGGAAACGAACACGTTATTTACAACATATCCAGGGTACATCCTGTTATCCCCGTATCAGTATTATTATTCCCGCATACAATGAACAGGCAGTGATTATTGATTCTTTAAACAGTTTACTGGCCATTGATTATCCTGGCTATGAAATCATTATGGTGGATGACGGGAGTACGGACAGGACGGTTAAACTGGCAAGAAAGGTAAAACAACAGCACCCTGATCGTGATTTCATGATTATTACCCAGACTAATGCGGGCAAGTCCAGCGCACTGAATACTGGCCTGAGACATGCTTCCGGTGAACTGGTGTTATGCGTGGACTCAGATTCCAGGGTTACTTCCCAATCACTGAAATGGGGGGTAGTACATTTTGAAGACCCTGGCGTTGCTGCTGTCGCAGGCCATATTTGCGTGGCCAATGATGGACAGTTGCTAACAAAATTTCAGCAGCTGGAATACCTTATCAGCCAGAACTTTATGCGCCGGGCATTATCCTGGTTTGGTGTGGTAACGGTTATTCCTGGCCCCATGGGATTATTTCGGCGTGGAGTGTTGCTGGAACTGGGAGGTTATAGTGAAGATGATAACCTGTTTGCAGAGGATGCGGATCTTACTGTCAGATTACTGGCAACTGGCTGGAAAGTTGTCAGTGAAGATAGAATGAAGGCCTACACGGAAGCGCCAGAAGATGTGTACCCTTTATTACGACAACGCTATCGCTGGAAGCGTGGTATTTATCAAACACTGCATCTGAATTTCAGGAGGCTAATTTTTTCACCACAGCGACGAGGCCCCTTTATTGCCCTGTTACTGGTGCTGGAAGGTTTCGTAATGGAGGTGATCAGTTTTGCCATTACACTGTTTATTCTGGCAAGTTTTATCCGCTTTGGTGAGTTAAAACTCCTCTATGCCTGGTTTGGTGTGCTGGTCACGCTGGATCTACTGGTACTCATCGTGTCGGCAGGTCGAGCCTGGTGGCAGTCAGTGCCCTTGTTAATACTGCAAAAGCTGTTTTATGGCTACGCCTTGCAAGCATGGAATACGTTTGCCTTGTTTGATGAGTGGCGCTCGGCAAAAATGTCCTGGGACAAGGTTGAGCGTATAGGAGGGCTTTCATAGTGGCTAGTAGTATGAGTATTAACTGGTCGTTGCTTCTCGTGATTTTCCTGGTGTTGACAGTGATTATCGTGATCGGGGCGATGGTTATTTTTTACATCCGTCACTGGGCAGCAAGGCATGATGGTGAAGGAGATATAGCAGGAAAAGGAAAGTATTTTCAGCAGTACATACCTGAGGAATTAAAGACGAGGAAAAACCTTCAATCCCGACAAAAACACAAGAAAAAGATGCGAAGCGTAAGGCGCCTGCGACAGTTAACAACCGCTCTGGTTATAGCGATACTGACACTTGGTAGCGGAGCATTGTTGTATTTTAACCGTGATAATCTGGCCGCGAAAATAGAGCTAACTGCGGAAGATAAGGCCAGACTGGTTACCACGCGGCATGAGTGGACAAGAGTGTACCCGGAAAAGTTACCAGTGCTGGAGCAGCAGTTGCACTCTGTCAGGCAACGGGGGCTGATCTTGCTCGGTGATCAGTCCTATCCGGATTCTACGTTGAGGAGTCGTCAGGAGTCTGCACGGCAGACCTGGCACTATTTTGCCAGGCAGCACCAGATCGAAACGGTCAGCTGTACATGGGAAGCTGTGCCGGAATGTCAAAAGTCACATCCGGGATGGATTTTTGTCGTGCTCCCTGATTACTGGCAACGCCAACGACTGGATTACCTGCTTTACGCTGGCGCCAGTATGATCCTTTATGACGTACCTTTCCAGTTGCAACAACAGACTTCTGGTCGTTCACCCTCCCACTACAGTTTGTACGGGATGCACTTTCAACGTTTCATTGATAACAGTTATAGCAAGCTGGCACTGGTAGGAGATCGGGAGCTGAGTCTTGGTTTTGATGCAGGAAGAATTCTGGATGTCGGCCGTGTATCGCGTCATTACCGGGTACATAGTCTGAAGCCACAAGCTATTTCCATTGACTCAAACCAGAGCGCGGGGGGTGAGATAAAAACTCGGCTTTATGCCAAAGCTGTCCATAGTGGACGGCTGGTCTGGCTGGATTTCTCGCCAAACCCGGAAGAGCACTCCTATGATCTGGATGACAAAGCCTTCAATAGCATGATCGCTTCTCTTTTTCGCTATCTCAATAAACAGGTTTATCAGGGGCTTGCAACCTGGCCTGAAGGGAAACGCTTTGCCGCCATTATGGAAGAAGATACGGAAGACAAATTTCATAGTGCTGAGCGTGTATTGCAGTTTTTCATTGAAAACAACTATCCCATTACCTGGTACATGCTCTCCTCGGAGGCACAGCGGCATCGTGATTTAACCCGTGAGCTTGCTGCTGCCGGAGAGGTAGCTTGTCATGGTGATAATCATCGCCCTTTTACATTGAGTGATGCGCGAACCCAACATGAACGTATTGCACGTTGTCGCAAGGTTCTTTATGAAATTACGGGCAAACAAGTATTTACCTTTCGCCCCCCGGAAGAAAAATTCTCGGAACATACACTGGATGCGATGATGAACAATGGAATAACACATTTCATTGCAGAGCATGGGCTGGATCGTTTTGTACCTGTTGTAATGCAGTCCCGGCTTGCCGGTAGTGAACTGATCTCAATCCCCCGCATGGTGACCGATGATTATGAATTATGGGACAGGCTGAAAGCGGATATAAGCTTCAGTAAAAAGTTGATGCAACAGGAAGTGGATTATGTAGAGGCCGTAGGGGGGCTCTATATGTTCAGTTTTCACACGCAGTTTATGAAAGATGACGATAACTTCTCTTCAGTACAGTATCTGGCGCGTTACCTGCATAACAAACAGTCCTATTTTCAGACCGCTGGAATGGTTAGTCAGTGGTGGAAGCTACGTTCACGGATAGTGGCTGGAGAGCCGGTGTCAGCCTCAGCAGTGAGTGCTTTTAAGCCCGTTATTTTACAGGTTGACCGTAATGGCAAACTTTCTTCATCTGCTTATTCGAGCCGCCTTGCTGCCCTATCCGAACCGATAGCTACAAGTATTGACAGTGGTGAAAAAGACACCTTTTCAGGGGGGGAATAATCATGATAAGAAAAAAATACCGTGTGTATGGTTTATGGCTGTTAACGTCGTTGGCACACGCTGAGAAACCGGATACTCCTTCTGCGCTTTATGATATGGAAAGTGAATTTTATAGTGACAGTAATGATCTTTCGGTTCAGCAACATGCTTTTAGTTATCGGCAGGGCGTGGATATCTTCCACTATAAGCATGAGCAGCAGAAACAGGGAGATAATTTATGGGGATTGCATGTACGGCGTTCGATTGTCCGGCAAAGCAATGCGGCCGATTATCGGGGTTCTGATATCAAGGCATCATTTGCTCGCAAGTTTAATGATAAACTCTCAGTGGCGGGTTCTATTGGCAGGAGTGAATTAAGTAACGGGGTGCAGCAGGCTAAAAAAGCGATCACTTTGTATGGCCTGAAAGCCAGGGTAAAACTGACGGACGAAGTAGAAGTGCAGGCTCACCACTCAAGGGATCTCCTGTTCAATGAAGCGCTTGTAGAGGATGATAATGGAAGGCTGATTGATGGGAAGACATCAGATATCGCATTATTCTGGCGACCCCATAAAAAAATTCGGGTTCAGGGAGCGACTAATTACCGCTCATTGAGTGATGATAACAGTGCAAAGAGAACCTCTGCTGCTCTACTATATGGGATATCACCGGGTTGGCCCTGGATATGGGCGGGGGTGTCGGCTGAAATGTTGTCCTATGAGCAAAATAAAAATAGCTACTGGACACCGGAGAAGTATACTTCCTATGGTGTCCTGGTTGATAGTAGTTTCCCTGTGAATGATACGTTGAGCCTGAGTATGGGTGCCAATGTAAATCGCAATAAAGAAGATGATAATCCTGCTGGCACCGGGTATTCTATTTCGGCTGGGGCAGACTGGACGGTGAGAGAGAATGTTGATATCAAGATGAAAGGCTCTTTGCTGGAATCAACGCAGGAAACATCGACCTGGAATCAGGATCAACTCAGCTTGTCTGTTAACATCCGTTCTTATTAAGGAGATTCTGAATAAGTCGTGAGCGGTTTTCTCGAAGCTAGAATCGCCCATTTTTTTGCTTAAAAATCTCCCTAATAGAGTGACGATTAGCTCCATTTTTAAGCAAAAACTGAACAATTCTATCAATCGAGAAATTCCACTCAGACTTAATCAGAGTCTCCTTAAATACAATGATAAGGGACACCCTGTATTCCATGCGGGTGAATTGTTGCGTTATTTAAAACTCCTTTAGATTTTTAACGGGTAGAACCGGTAGTAGTACGAAAGGTTTGCCCGATATTTTAAATGGTGTGAGTTGTGTTTGTTTTATCAGGTTTTTCAGGTTTCTATTATTGCTCTTCTCGTTTGTATCCGTCGTTGATGGCAGCAAGGAGAAGACTGCTTGTTGCCTGTATTGCGATACTGATAATGCCTGTTTCAGTGTCTGCCGATGAGGTTTATAAAGTTGTGCATGTAAAGCCTGCTGACAGTTTAAACCTCCGAGCCTACCCCAGTAGTAAAAGCCGGATAAAGGTGGCAATTCCGCATAATGCGACCTGGGTGAAGAAGCAAGGTAGAGAAAAGCGTGTCGGGGGGGCGCTCTGGAGCAAGGTAAGCTGGAATCGTGAAGAAGGCTGGGTTAACACCTACTACCTGGGTAAGGATGAGCGTGCGACACGTCTTCTTGGTCAACGCATGCGTTGTCTGGCGAATGCACAGGAACAGCAGAGACGCTGTTGTGGCTATCCGGCAAGCAGACAAAAACAGCCGTTCAAACATGTTGCTATTCTTGCGGTGAAAGGAATAGCGCCGGGCAAGACCCTGTCACTGCGAACAAGCCCTGGCAAAGGGCGAGGCAAGATACTGGTTGCCATTCCTCACAATGCTACCTGGCTATCTGCATCTGGATCAAAAAAGGTACTGGATAATGGTAAAGTCTGGCAGCAGGTACGCTGGAATGGTCAAAGCGGCTGGGTGAACAGTGCGAATGTTGTACTGGATCGTCAGGCAACCCGGTTAGCAGACAGGACGCGTCAGTTATGTACTCGCTCCCGTACCTGAAACCAATAGTACGGTATCTTGCCTGCCTGTTCGGTAGTGTGATTTTTATGCTATCTTTGCCGATCACTCCGTTGCAGGCATCGCATCAACTGTATCCCCGTCTGGGAGTAAATGTTGAAGGTATTCATCAGTTCAAGACATCACGGCCGTTTATAAATTTGTTTAAAATCTCGCAAGGCTGGTTTACTTCCTGTGAATTTGACTGGCTGGCAAACAAACCGGTTGACCCGGGTTGTACCCGTAGCAATGCATTCAATACCCGCGAACAGGACAAGCTAAAACTGGATAAGAATGGTTGGGTGCGAGCGTTGCCAGCGAGAGAAGATGATGAGATTTTTACCAGTGTTGTGAGTGGTCTGCACCTGGATTCGGACTTTCCATTAGGGCGTTATGTTCTTTTGTATGCCGGTGAAGGGGATATCCAGGTTTCCGGTGCATTGAATATCATCGATGATGAAGAACCCGGCAGAATAGAGTTCGACCTGATTCTGCCGGGTTCTTCATCATCGATGATATTC
>WFWY01000006.1 GCA_015490895.1 Thiotrichaceae bacterium
GAATAGCCCTGTCTATTTATCCGTATTACTAAAAGTATTGTTATATTTATCAGCACCAGTCTAGCGAAAAAAATAACCATTGGCTATGTTTTTTGGCCCTACTGTCAGCAATACTCTGACCGGAACAGAAAAATGCCACAGAAATCACGCCATAAACATTCCCCCTGGTCTTTCACCCAGCTATAGAACCACGTTACAATGCTTCATTTTAATACCGTGAGACACTTATGCCTGAATACCGCTCCCGCACCACAACACATGGTCGAAATATGGCTGGCGCACGTGCACTTTGGCGTGCTACCGGCATGCAGGATGGTGATTTTGATAAACCCATTATCGCCATTGCCAACTCCTTTACCCAGTTTGTACCCGGACATGTCCACCTGAAAGACCTGGGTCAAATGGTTGCCAGAGAAATCGAAAAAGCCGGTGCTGTTGCCAAAGAGTTTAATACCATCGCTGTGGATGATGGCATCGCCATGGGACATGACGGTATGCTCTACAGCCTTCCCTCACGCGAGATTATTTCAGATTCAGTAGAGTACATGGTCAACGCCCATTGCGCTGATGCACTTATTTGTATCTCCAACTGTGACAAAATCACCCCTGGTATGCTCAATGCCGCAATGCGCCTGAACATTCCAACTATCTTTATTTCCGGTGGCCCCATGGAGTCTGGCAAAAGCGTCATCCAGGGCACGCCTGTCAAGCTGGATCTGGTTGATGCCATGGTTTCTGCTGCCAACCCTGATGAAACCGATGCCGATGTTCTGGAAATGGAGCGTTCAGCCTGTCCCACCTGTGGATCCTGTTCCGGGATGTTTACAGCCAATTCCATGAACTGCCTGACGGAGGCATTAGGTCTGGCTCTACCCGGTAACGGCTCATTATTGGCTACCCATGCTGATAGAAAAAACCTGTTTCTGAAAGCAGCCCGGCAGATCGTAGCATTAACCAGACGTTATTATGAACAGGACGACAAAAGCGCCCTGCCCCGTTCAATCGCATCCTTCAAAGCCTTCCAGAATGCCATGTCACTGGATATCTGTATGGGAGGCTCTACCAATACCGTATTGCACCTGCTGGCCGCCGCCCAGGAAGGTGATGTTGGCTTTAATATGGATGATATCAATGCATTATCGCGCATCACCCCCAACCTGAGCAAAGTTGCTCCCGCAACCCAGCTTTACCATATGGAAGATGTTCACCGGGCGGGAGGTGTCATGGCATTACTGGGGGAGTTGGACAAGGCAGGCCTTATCAACCGGGAGTGCCCCACCGTCCACACCCCTACCCTGGGAGAAGCACTCGACACCTGGGACATCAACCGCAACCCCTCAGAAGCCGTCAAGACATTTTATCGGGCAGGCCCCGGCAATGTCCGTACAGTAGAAGCCTTTAGTCAGGACAAACGCTGGCCAGAGCTGGATCTGGATCGTGAAAAGGGCTGTATACGGGATATCAAACACGCCTATTCCAGAGATGGTGGCCTTGCCGTACTGTATGGAAATATCGCTAAAGACGGCTGTATTGTCAAAACTGCCGGCGTTGATGAAAGCATACTCACATTTAGTGGCCCAGCGCGTATTTTTGAATCCCAGGACAGCACCGTCGCCGCCATTCTGGACGACAGGATCAAGCCAGGTGATGTCGTTGTCATTCGCTATGAAGGTCCACGGGGTGGCCCCGGTATGCAAGAAATGCTCTATCCCACCAGTTACCTCAAATCCCGGGGACTGGGGAAAGTCTGCGCCCTCATTACCGATGGTCGCTTCTCAGGGGGCACATCCGGCCTCTCTATCGGCCATATCTCACCCGAAGCAGCGGAAGGCGGCAATATCGCCCTGATCAAGGAAGGTGATACGATAGAAATTGATATTCCCAACCGCAGCATCAACGTGAACCTGACAGACGCGGAGCTCAACAAGCGCCGCGAACAAATGAATACCAAAGGCAAACAGGCCTGGCAACCTGAAGAGCAAAGGCAGCGCCACATAACCCCGGCATTGAAAGCCTACGCTGCCATGTCAACGTCAGCCTCTCGTGGCGCAGTCAGGGATGTCTCGCAACTGGAACACCGGGAGTAGCACATCCAGCCATTTTGGAGTTCTCCCCCCAGGCTGCCTCATGTGAAACAAAGATTGATGCTGGAATTTAAGGAGACTCTTCTATCTAATTAAGTCCGGGTGGAATTTCCCGATGGATTTCCAGTTCAGTTTTTACTTAACTCACTCAGTGACCAGCGCGGTTTGGGGCTGATTCTCACAGGCTCACTTTCACCTGCCTGTAATCGCATCGCACCCGCATAAGCAATCATGGCACCATTATCTGTACAAAATTCCAACCGGGGAAAACTAACGCTCGCCTCCAGTGTTGATAATTTTTCCCGTAAACAGCGGTTCGCACCCACGCCTCCTGCCACCACCAGGTTATGCGTACCCGTTTGCTGCAAGGCACGTTTGCATTTAATAAACAGGGTATCGACTACAGCCTCCTGAAATGCCCGGGCAATATTCGCCTTGTCCTGTTGTGTTTGTGCAGCCTGTTGCCAGGTATTCAAGGTATAGGTTTTCAGACCACTAAAACTGAAATCCAGCCCTGGCCTGTCCACCATGGGCCGCGGGAAACGGTAAACACCAGCCTCTCCCTGTTCAGCCAGTGCAGCCAAAATCGGCCCTCCTGGATAGCCGAGTTCCAGTAATTTGGCCGTCTTGTCAAAAGCCTCACCTGCTGCATCATCCAGTGATTCTCCCAGAATGCGATACTGGCCTAATGACTTCACTTCAACCAATAAGGTATGTCCACCAGATACCAGCAAGGCAACAAAGGGAAATTCAGGCGGTGAAGGTTCCAGCATGGGAGCCAGCAAGTGTCCTTCCATATGGTGCACAGCCACTGCGGGAATACCCAAACCAAAAGCCAGGGCACGACCGATAGATGCACCAACCAGCAGGGCACCGATCAAACCGGGGCCTGCTGTATAGGCAATCCCCTGTAAATCCGTCAAGGACAGATTCTGGCCAGCCAGTAGTTGCCGGATCAGCGGTGTTATTTTTTTAATATGATCACGCGATGCCAACTCCGGCACAACACCGCCATAGTCCGCATGCAAGTCCACCTGGCTATACAGCAAATGAGCCAACAAGCCTTTATCGGTATCATAGAGAGCGACACCTGATTCATCACAAGAAGATTCGATACCTAAAACTAGCATTTATCCATTTTTACAATTCAACCTTATACCATCATACGCGAAACCCTATGCTATAGTATTTCCCGACTTTTTCGCTAGATAAATATTATGAGTTCCACCCACACTGCCGACAGGTTATCCCGGCTTACCCAGTCATTAAGCTTCCGCAGCTTGACTATCGCCATCCTGACACTCCTGATGTTGATTCCCTTACTGTTTGTGAACGATATTATCCAGGAACGCAACAGCCGCTACCATCAGGTGCTATCCGATATTTCCAGCCGCTGGGGTGAAAGACAAACCCTGACAGGCCCCCTGCTCGTTGTACCCTATGTTGAGCATATTGTCAGCATCAATACCGTCACTGATAACAAAGGGGAAACCCGTACCATCAGCAAGGATGTATATAACGAAAAGACACTGGTCATTTTACCCCAGGAACTCGATATTACGGGGAATATGCAGGAAACCTATCGTAAACGCGGTATCTATCAATCGCTCGTTTATACTGCCGATCTCACGCTGCAAGGACACTTTAATATTGATGTACTCACCCAGCGCTGTCGCAGTAACTGTTCCATCAAATGGGATAGAGCCTGGATCAGCGTGGGTCTGAGTGATACCAGAGCTATCACAGAAACCTCCCGAATGAACTGGGATGGCACCAGCGTTGGCATCAACCCTGGCACCCGAATTCCCGGTTTAATCAGAAACGGTTTTCATGCACCACTTGTCGGTACTGCGCCACAAACACCGTTGCCCACTTTCCGGCTACGCATTGGCTTAAATGGTAGTCAGGGACTCAGTTTTTCACCGCTGGGTGAAGTTACTACCGCAAAAATCACCTCCTCCTGGCCACATCCCAGTTTCCAGGGACAGGTTCTACCCAAAGAACAAACCATTACAGCCGATGGTTTTATTGCCAAATGGCAAATACCTAACCTTGCCAGAAACTACCCACAACAGTGGGAGTTAAACACTCAAACGCAACAGGGAGGAGGTTACAGGCCTGAGTTTACACTGGGTCAGTTCACCGCCGGCGTTAACCTGTTTGAACCTGTCACACTGTATTCCAGAATTGCCCGGGCAAGCAAATATGGCATACTCTTTATTGCCCTGACCTATCTGACCTTTCTCATCTTCGAGCTTACCGTACAAACCAGACCTCACCTGATCCAGTACATACTGATTGGGCTTGCGCTGAGTCTATTTTACCTGTTACTGGTTTCTCTAGCTGAGCACACCCGTTTCCTTTATGCCTACCTGGCAGCAGCAGGGGTTACTATTATTATGATTACACTGTACTCAGCTGCCATTTTAACTAAAAAGCGCAGGGCGCTCTGGGTTGCCCTGCTGCTCACCGGGCTCTATGGCGTACTGTATACACT
>WFWY01000007.1 GCA_015490895.1 Thiotrichaceae bacterium
GCCGAAAAGAAATGGCGACGGCTGCGAGGGTTTGACTACCTTGCTAAAGTTGTCACAGGTGTGCCGTTTAAAGACGGCATTGAGGTAAAAACTAACGACCAGAAGGCTGCTTGATGGAAATTACTCATACACCAGATTTGACAATAACTCCTGCTGAAGACCGTTACTGACTGATGAGAGTTTGCTCGTAAAGGTAAAGTGGCGCAGGTCGCTATTTAAGGAGACTCTGATCAGGTTTTAAAGAATCCCTAACAGGATGCTGAATGGGCAACAGCCCATTGTAAAATCACCTCAGGGGGCTCCTGACGCAATCGCTCCAGTTCTGTTATAGTTATTTTTTCATCAACGACAGAACCCCTTAATAGTTCCAGAGCCTCAACGAGATTAGCAGCGGCGGCAGCTCTCTTAACCGCAGGAGCATGTGTCTGTTTACTCAGTTTCTGCCCTTGTGGGTTCTTCACCATTGGCAGGTGACAGTAATCAGGTTGACGATACCCCAGTAACCGTTGCAAATAATTTTGCCGTTGGGTGTTATCCAGCAAGTCCTCCCCGCGAACAACCTCTGTTACACCCTGCAAGTGATCGTCTACCACCACCGCCAGCTGATAGGCAAAGTAACCATCGGAACGCCTGATAATAAAATCACCCAATTCTGTTTCGAGGCACTGGCAATGTGTCCCCTGGAGCCTGTCCGTAAAACACAAAGGCATGTTATGGGTACGCACCCGGATTGCATACCTGCCCAGGAAAGGGTGTTGGACATCACGACAGATACCCGGATAAATCATACCCAGTGCACCCATAGCTGCTTGTTGTCTCAGCCCCTTACGGGTACAGGTACATGCATAAACCTGTCCTGAGGCAAGCAACTCAGCCAGTGCCGCCTCATAACACGACTGTCGCTGGCTCTGATACACAACCTCGCCATCCCAGTACAGGGCATGCGCCTCCAGCGTCTGCAAGATATCATCCGCAGCCCCTGCCACCTCACGTAACGGATCCAGGTCCTCCATACGTACCAGCCACTGTCCCTGCTGCTGCCTGGCGCGTAAATAGCTTCCTAGCGCTGCCACCAGCGAGCCCTTGTGCAACAAACCTGTAGGAGAAGGAGCAAATCGGCCTATGTACATTCCAGCACCTTTCAGTCGATGGGGTTAATCTGAAGTACCAGGGAACCTCTTAGTAAGTCTGAATCGAATTTCCCGATGGATAATATGGTTCAGTTTTTGCTTAAAAATGGAACTAACCAGTACTCCAACTGGGAGATTTTAAAGCAAAAACCGCTCATGGCGTGCTCGGAGGCTCCTTAAAAGCACTTAGCAGATATTGCACCATGGACAGTAGTGTCAGTACCGTTGCTACTGCTAGTAAAAACAGCCCGAGCTCCCGGATTGGTATCACATCAAACAGAGGCTGGTTATACAGCAGAAAAATTAATGCGAAAATCTGTGCCGTCGTCTTTAATTTGCCAATAAAAACCACCGCCACCTTGCCACGCTGCCCAACCTCAGCCATCCATTCACGTAGCGCAGAAATCACAACCTCCCGTCCAATAATGGCAATCGCCGCCAGAGTAATCCAGAGATTCGCTTCCCGCTCAACAATCAACAGTAAGGCAACCACCACCATCAACTTGTCTGCAACCGGATCCAGAAAAGCGCCCAGACGTGACTCCTGATTTAGTTTACGGGCATAATAACCATCAGCCCAATCCGTCACACCTGCCAGACCAAAAACCGTTGCCGCTGCCAGGGGGTACTCCTGATAATGTAATACCACCATCAGAGGAATCATGGCTATGCGTAGTAGCGTCAGCCCGGTTGGTAAATTTATTTTCATCATTCTCTATTGAATTGTCCGTATACTTTTTCTGCCAATTGTTGGCTGATGCCACGCACTTTGGCCAGCTCATCCACGCTGGCACGTGAAATGGCACGAATACCACCAAATTGCTTGAGCAGGCGCTGTCTGCGCTTGGGACCCAGCCCTGCTATATTTTCCAGTACAGATGTCGTACGCGCTTTTTGTCGGCGTTGACGGTGTCCCGAGATAGCAAAACGATGTGCTTCGTCACGTATCTGCTGTACCAGATGCATAGCACTGGAGTGACTGGGCAATACCACCCGTCGCCGGTGAATAATCAGGTTGTCCCTGTCTGCGCGCCGGCCTTCGCCTTTGACAACACCGATAATATCGACATTGCCCACCTGTAAGTCCTGTAATACTGAGATAGCCTGGGCAACCTGCCCTTTACCACCATCAATCAGCAAGATATCGGGGAGTTTACCATCAGTTTCGACAACTTTCCTGAAACGTCGCTGCAATACCTGACGCATGGCAGCATAATCATCACCGGGCTGTATATCTGTAATATTAAAACGGCGATATTCTGACTTGATAGCACCTTCCCTGCCAAAAACCACGCAAGATGCCACAGTCGCCTCTCCCTGGGTATGGCTAATATCAAAACATTCAATACGAGTTGGAATATAATCCAGCTCCAGCTCCTCCTGTAATGTATACAGACGTTTTTCAATGCCTGCCCTGGATGCCAGCTGGCTGGTTAAAGCATGTTGGGCATTACGGTTCGCCATCTGTAACCAGTGCGCCCGGTCTCCACGCACCCGATGACTCAGGGACACCTTATGCTGTGCTGTCGTACTCAACATTTCAGCCAGAACCTCTGGCTGATCAGGTAGATGACTAAGAATAATTTCAGCGGGTATTTGACGCTTCAAATAATATTGTGCCAAGAAACTACCCAGAATCTCTGCTTCATCACTCACCGTTGCAGGCACTCTGGGGAAGAAATTCCTGCTTCCCAGGTGATTGCCATGGCGAATCGTATGCACCTGAATACTAGCAGTTTTCGAAGCAAACTGAAGAGCAACCACATCAACATCTCCTTGCCCCCCACTGATTGCCTGCTGCTGGGAGATCTGTCGCAAGCGTTCAATCTGATCACGAATTTCTGCAGCCGCCTCAAATTCCAGCTTGCTGGCTCGCATATCCATCGCTGCAACAAGCTCATCCATCACTTGCTGGCTCTCACCCTGCAAGAATCTGATGGTTTGCGTCACCTGTTGCCGGTATTCCTGCTCTGTAATTTCACCCGTACAGGGAGCACTACAGCGTTTGATCTGGTATTGCAGGCAAGGGCGGGAACGGTTTGCATAAAAACTATCCTCACACTGGCGAACCTTAAACAGCTTTTGCAACGAGTTCAGGGAGTCTCGCACCGCGCCTGCACTCGGATAGGGGCCAAAATAGTGCCCTTTTTGCTTGCGCCCGCCACGATAAAAACTAACACGGGGAAAGGCCTGTTCCGTTGACAGATAAATATAGGGATAACTTTTATCATCGCGTAATAACACATTGTAACGCGGATGATTTTTTTTAATCAGGTTACTCTCTAACAAAAGCGCTTCTGCTTCTGTGGCAGTTAGCGTCACCTGCACATCTGCAATTTGCCTGACCATTGACCAGATTCTGGAATTAACAATATTGCCACGAAAATAACTCGACAACCGATTTTTCAGGTCTTTTGCTTTACCTACATAAAGCACTTCATGCCCTTGATCCAGCATTTGATAGACCCCCGGTTTGTGCGGTACAGTTTGTAGAAACTGACGACTGTCGAACGGGTTCTCAGCGAGTGGTTGTTTCATCGTATTCATGTTCGGCTGTATCACTACCACTTAAGGAGACTCTGATCAAGTCCCAGTCGTTTTCCTGAGGCTGAAATATCGCCATTTTTTCGCTATAAAAGTGACCAATAGAATGACTATTGCTAACTTTTCTATCAAGAAACTGACGAATTTCATCTCGCAGGAAATTCGACCGGACTTATTCAGAGCCTGCGTAAGGACAGTACTGCAAGCAGACCATCCATCGAACAGTTTCTAGTGGGCATACGATCAGTCAATTTCCTGTTCTTCTTCAACAATAGAAGGTGGAATAAAAATATAGCCCCATTTGTCCCCAACTTTCACCGCAGCATAACCTTCGCTGGCGCGGTAAACATCCACAAAGCGTTCAGAGACTGCCTTGCCCTGCTTATCAATAAAAAAACGATCATTTCCTTCCACTACTACTGCGACACCGCTTTGAAAGTTATAGGCACGGTTAAAGCGAAAAGGTATACGAACTTCATTGTGCCGGTTAATATAACCCCACTTTCCCTCTTTTTTAACACTGGCCAGTCCTTCTGAAAAGGGTGAAGCCGCCTGATAAAGTGCATCAATCACCGGCTTGCCCTCTACATCGACATAACCCCATTTTCCCTGAATCCTGGAGGCTGGCAACAAGCCTTCTGCATGACGTTTAAGCCCTAAAAAGACAGGCTCAATACGAATCGTTTTATGCTCATCAATCAAGCCCATCAAATCATTGATTTGAAAGACACCAAAACCCTCGGAAAACTCGAATGTCTTTTGATAATAGGGTTCAAGTAACCAGCGCTTTGCTGTAAGTCCCTGATCCCACTTGCGTAACGCATAACCCCAGCCCTCCAGTTTAACAGGCGCTATATTGTGCTTAAATGCTCCGGCATCATCGAAACCCGGCTTCATGTAAATTTTTCCGTCAGGCAAGATATATCCCCAGCCTTCCGAAGTCTTCACCGCCCCCAGGCCATCCGAAAAGGGTTTCGCATCATCATACACAAAGTCAATTACCTCGGTTCCCAGGTGATTGATATAACCGTATTTATCTCCCGATTTGACCGGCAGCAAACCTTCTTTACTGTAGCGACCTATGGCATTAAAAGTAGGTGCTAATACCCATTCTCCACGCGTATTGATGAGCCCCCACTTATCCCCCATACGTACAGGTGCGCTGCCCTTATGGAACTCACCCGCCTGATCGAAAATAGCAGGGATACGCAACCTTGCAGGCAGCCTGGGCAGGGGAGGCCCTACTAAAGATACCGCTTTTTGTTTACGTTTTTCAGCCAGTTTTTTGGCAATAGCATTATCCAGCCGCTGCTGCAAAGAAGCCGCAGATCTGGATCGTAATATGGGTTCTGTCTCTTATACAC
>WFWY01000008.1 GCA_015490895.1 Thiotrichaceae bacterium
AGCCAATGGTTATTTTTTTCGCTAGACTGGTGCTGATAAATATAACAATACTTTTAGTAATACGGATAAATAGACAGGGCTATTCCCGGTTATTGGATTCTCGGACAGTCTCCTGCTCCAACCGCTGTTGGCGTGTGTCGCCGCGGGTTTCCCTGTTACACCTTTCTTTTTGATCCGTTGAAATATCTGACTGATTCTGGGCTTTTTATGATGAAACGATTTTTGGCTTCCTGCGGTGTATTTTCTGTTGTCTTGCTGTTATGGGTGAATGTTGCACAAGCCGCAGCACCTGTGTTTGTTGGTGGTTCCGGGCATTACGCTGTTGCTGAAAATGCGGCGGTAGGGACATCCATTGGTTACGTCAAGGCGACAGACGCAGATGGTACAGCACTGACTTATCAGCTGGTTAACGCTGCGGGTTCTTTCGCTATTCATGCAAATACTGGGGAAATCACCGTTGCCGGTAATATAGACCGCAGTCTTGGTGTACAGCAAAATATAACAGTGGCGGTAACAGACGGCGTGACGACGACACAGCAGTCACAGACGATTTTGATTATCCCTGCTGCTGATGCAAATACAACGGGGATTACACAAGAGTTCTGGCCTGGTATTTCAGGGATAACGGTTAATAACCTGACAAGTAACCCGTTGTATCCGGATCAGCCCTCACAGGTAGCTATTCTGTCCCAGTTTAGCAGCCCCCGGAATATTGCGGATAATTATGGGCAGCGTCTGAGTGGATACTTAAAAGTTACTGAAACGGCTAATTATACCTTCTGGATTGCCTCAGACGACAACAGCGAACTGCGCCTTGGTACGGATACGAATCCTGCCAGCCTGGGCAGCCCCATTGCCTCGGTGTCTGGATGGACAGTCCCTGGGCAATGGACCAAGTACGCTTCCCAGAAGAGTGCTCCTGTTACCCTGGTCGCTGGACGTTTGTACGCGATTGAGGCATTACACAAGGAAGGAGGAGGTGGTGATAACCTTGAGGTTGCCTTGCAAAAAGAGGGTGATGCAACGCGAACGGTTATTGCCGGCTCACAGCTTGTTCCACGTCAGGTAGTGGATAGTGTTGTACCAACGGCGCCCACTATTTTCGGGGCGGAACAAGTGGCAGCAGATCGTGTCATTCTGGCCTGGAATGCAGCCCGAGATGCAGTGGGAGTGGTCAATTATCGGCTGTATCGGGATGGTACCCTGCTTGCGACCCTGGCAGGGGATGTTTTACGCTATACCGATACCCCGGTTTCTGCCAATACGGTATACCGTTATGAACTTGTTGCGGTGGATGCGTTTGGCAATGTATCACCACCGGCACAGGTGAACATTGATACTGCTCAACCCAGGGATGCTGCGGAAACGGCAATACAAAGTGGTGATGTTCGCGCTGTTATTAACGATAAAACACTGGTGATCACTGCACTGGAAGAGCTGGAAAAGAGCCGTACCCTGTTGCAGGATGCCAGGAAGCAGCTGTTTAACCTGAATGCGGATGGTACGGCCAGAACAGATGGTTCCAGTTTGACATCAATCGATTGGGATCCAACCTGGGATGCTGCGCTTATCCAGCCTGCAATCGGTGTGAATACCAGCCTGTTGCGTACCAATGCAGAGGGAAGTAGTGGCAGTACTATTGACGAAAAAGATATTGCAATTATTGGTGAAACTGCTGCTGCTCGTTATATGGTCATGGGTAGCAATCCCATGCGTACGAGCTACCGCTATGCAAGTTCGGCTAACGCCCAGATGCATCAGCTAATGGAAAACGCCATGGGCTGGTTGACCGCACGCAATGACCTCAAACAGGCTCCCTTTAATATCGTGCTTGCCCATCTGTCACAAAGTTATTATTTTCCGGATGAAGTCGCAACACGCAAATGGCTGGATGATCACTACCCCGGCCAGGTCACTTATAACGCAGCCGATAGCTGCGATGGCACACAGCTGGCATCCTGTCTAACCGCAACGACGGATTTGCTTATTATCTCCCAGGTGGCTTCTGCGAATGATGATGTGGAAGCCATTGCACAGACTGTTAAGCAGGCACTTGCAAATGGTACACCGGTTCTTTACATGCATCATGATGGCAATATCACCTCTTTGGGCAAGGCTTTGTTTCGTGTGTTGCGTGTTAGATATGAGCTGGATAACCGGAACAGGAGCCTTAAATTAGTGAGTTATGACCCACGTCCTTATCTAAGCAGCCTTGCTTCTTCGGCTGTCCCGATACAGACAATGTTGCAGCATTTTCGTGATGCAGACTATGTGATTGACTGGGCAGCCTGTTCCGGCAGGGATTGCAGTGCGGTTCCCAGTTTGGCGGAGGGCTTTCTGGAGGGTGCCCAGGCCGTTAGAAATATTATGAAAGATCTGGATTTATCGCGTATTAATATTTTTACAGAATCAGGTTACCGCTTTGAACGGCTACTGGCCCTGATTGGTGACAGGTTCCGCCAGGATGTTCGCTTTCCGATGTCGAAAGGTGTCACGAATGATACGGTTTTCCTGCAATCCTATTACTCGGAACATGCCGTTTATAACACACGGACCTTAAATCCTGCACAAACAGATATGGGTAACTTCAGTCGCAGCAATTTCAGTCATGTGACACCCGTGACCCGCAGAGTGAGCATGACAACCAGGCGCTACTTCCGTTCTACGGGCGCATATGCCATTCCCGGGCAAACCTTTACAGTTACCCGTCAGGATAACAGTGATGTGACGGTAAAAGTGTTTATTAATACATTGCGTGAAGGTGCCACCCGTATTTTTGAATCGGGCGGTTATGTGCGCCCACGTTTGACCCAGACGCCTCATATTGAAATCAAGGCCGGACAGACACTTCAGTTAACATCACCCTATGGTGGTCCGATTCAGTTACAGTTTGGCAGTAACGGTTTGCCTGTTGCGTTGACCTTTACCCAGGTGGGTGAGCATCCTTACTGGACTGGGACTGCCGATGATGCCACCTTTGCCCAGGCGTTGACACAGGGAGATTATGACTGGGCGGAGATTGTCACGCCCGGTTTTGAAGTACATTCCAAACTGGACAAGATGATTCAGTCGGTCAACGACCCTCGTTGGGGAAGTGCCGCAGCATTGGCCGCTGCGGTGACTGAATATACCTCGAACTTCCCGCATGTACTGGCAGGGTTTCAGGGGAGCGGGGTCGATGTGGTTCCTGAAATTCATGACTTTGCTGCCGCAAAGGGGTGGCGGATAGATACGATCGATATAGTGAAACATATGAATGCGGATCAGGCAGCTTGCGGCTATGGTTGTTCGGGCAATCCCTATGATGCGTACTGGAATTTTGATCCTGTTGGCCATGGTGATATCCATGAGCTAGGTCACAGCTTGCAGGGCGGTATGCGCTTTATTGGTTGGGAAAATCACAGTATGACCAATCACTATGCCTACTATACCCAGTCTAAATATAACGAGGCACTGGATCGTAATGCACATAGCTGCCAAAACCTGTCGTTTAAGAAAGAATTTGAAATTTTGCAGGCAAGTGTCGCCCAGGCTGACCCTGCTGCCTATATGAAAACAACTTTGTGGGATAGTGCTAACTGGAATACCCAGGTGAGTATGTATGTACAAATGCTGATGGCTGCACAGGCCAGTGGTGCCATCAAAAATGGCTGGCATGTACGAGCATTACTTCATATTCTTGAGCGCGAATTCAGGAGAGCCGATAATAATGACACCGACTGGCTGGCAAAGCGGGATTCACTGGGCTTTAGTAGCTATAGCCGTGCAGAAGCCAGGGCGATTGATAATAATGACTGGATATTAATCGCGGTTTCAACCGTGACCGGGCGTGATTATCGGGATTATTTAACAATGTGGGGTATACCGTTTAGCGCCAGGGCAGACAGCCAGGTTGCCAGTTTTAATTACCCGGTGATTCCTCGACGGTTCTACATGAGTAGTGCCGGGGGGTATTGCAACTTGCGCCAGAATGGTGATTTTCTGGGAAAGGTCTCACTGCCTGTTGATGGTGCCCAGCTCTGGCCCGCAGAAGTTGATACCGATGCAGATGGATATTGGGATGCGCTGGATAACTGCCCGGCAGATGCCAATGTGGATCAGCTGGATACCGATGGTGACGGCAAGGGTGATGTCTGTGACCCGCAGGATACCGATGAAGATGGCTTGCCGGATACCTGGGAGGTGACTTATGGCCTGGATCCGAACAACCCGGCGGATGCTACGCAGGATGGTGATGGTGATGGACTGACGAACCTTCAGGAGTACCAGTCAGGCACAGACCCTGGCAAGGCTGATACTGATGGTGATGGCATCGTGGATGGGCAGGATAGCAGCCCAACAGATGGTACCTGGCCCAAATCTTTACCGCTGGATAGCCTGGATGCGGAAAAATACGGTACCGCAGGGTACAGTGAGAATCGTGCCTTTGATACAGATATCCAGTTTAAATTTGTGGCTGGAAAAGGTCGCTATCTGCACGTAGTGGGCTACGACATCAACACAGAAGATGAAGTGGCTGTTTATGTGAATGATGTCTTGCTGGGGTATCTTGCCAAAGGGAGTGGAAATAGTGACACCTTGCCCCAGTTATTCTGGATTCCTGAGGCCGTACAGAAAGTGGGTATTAATTTCGTAACCTTCCGGCAGAAGAGCAGTGGCGAAGGCTGGGGAGTTACCCAGCTGGGGCTGCTGACGCCGGGCTTCTCATTTGGCTCGTTTGGTGATTATAACACGTACACCAACGGAGTGTATTTACACCTGCAGAATACGCAATCTCATTTGCTGGAAGTAAGTGGTTATGATGTTGATAGTGTTGATGAGATTGCGTTTATTCTCAATGGAGTGACTTATGGAGCCCTGGACGAAACGCGTCAGTCAGGTGGCAATAATCGCTGGACACCGGTTTATCAGATGTTCCTGCCCGCACAGCGCCTGCGTACCGGGGATAACCTGATTCGTATTAAAAACGGTATCTCCTCTGGTTATACCTGGGCACTACGGCTAGGTGCAGTGAAGCCCATGCAAACCGCATTGGGCTATCTGTATACAGCGGATCGTGTTGAAACACGAGATGCCGTGAATTACTTATTACCAGCCAGTGATATAGCACGAACGCTGGGCTTGCGTTTCTATGATCTGGATACGGGTGCGGAAGTAGCAGTGAGCCGGGATAGCACCGCAGAATCTGACCCACTGGCTACCCCTGACAACGCCTGGGGTAAGCTACAGTCGATTACAATTCCCGCAAGCCCCTTGAATAGTACGGATTTTGTCACGCTGGTGCTGGATAATGTTCTCAATAATCCAGGCGTAGAGTCATGGGGGGTGAGGCTGGAGCAGCTCACGTCAGCGACAGACCAGGATGGTGACGGGGTGGAAGACAGTGTAGATAATTGCCCCACATTGAATAACCCTACGCAATCCGATGCGGACGCGGATGGGCGGGGTGATTTGTGTAAAATGTACCGGCTGGAGAATAATAGCTGGCGTCAGATCAGTATGCCAGCCTATCTGAGCGCCAAAACGGTAAATGATATCTTTGGTGATGACTTGCCGGTAGCCGATTATGGCGTTAGTTGGGGGCTGTTTGATTATGACCCTGTCAGTAATGCCTATGTGTTACTGGCCCTAACGGATGAGGTTGCACAGGGGGCGGGGCACTGGGTGATTCAAAAAACAGGAGTGTCTGTAGATATTGATTTACCTGCCGGGGCGACTGAAAATCTTGTTCATCGCTCCAGTCAATGTACTTCTGAGCGTGGTTGCTATGAAATTGACCTGCCCACATCGCCCGGAGCAGTGCAGTGGGTTATGTTGGGGTACCCCTTTGAACGTCAGTTAACCTCATTGAATGAAGTGCGAATCGTAACCCGTTCAGGTGTCTGTAGTGATGCGGATGGATGTACACTGGATGAAGCAGAAGCTGCAAATATTTTTTACAGTATTATTTTCAGCTATAACGGTACTGGTTATGACCAGCTCACCAGCAAAAGCCAGATCAGTAGTTGGACCGGTGTCTGGGCTGCAACCCTGGCAGGCGCTAGTGGGTTACAACCCCGCTTATTGATACCGCTGCCCTAGAACCTGTCCGAAAACTCGAAAAATTAGAATTTTGATCAATATATAGTGCTCTTTCAATACATAGATGCACTATATATTGCGGTAATATTTTCGAAATGCTAGTTCTCGGACAGACTCCTGGTAAGGGCACAAGTGGTATTTCAGCTAGGCTCTGCGACATTGCCCGCAAGGTAACGTGTTATTTGGGCAGGGCGATTTTCAATAGTGTGCGTGCCGGGGAGTTAGAGCCAGGGCTTTTAATACAGGGCTTTATTTAGTGCTCGCAGCTTCCGCCATGTGCATGGATATGCCCATGTGCGAGTTCTTCGGGGGTTGCGTCCCGGATATCCAGTACGGTAACGTCAAAACGCAGGGCCTTGCCAGCCATCGGGTGATTGCCGTCAATGGTGATGGTGTCGTCGTTGATTTTGTTAACGGTGACCACTTGCATCCCCTGGTTGGTTTCTGCGTGAAACTGGGCACCTGCAAAGAGGTCTTTTTCATCCATCCCGGCAAACATTTCCCTGGGAACGTCCTGGAGCAACTTTTCTGAATAGTCGCCATAGGCCTCAGCCGCTTCCAGATTGACCTGGAGGGTGTCGCCTTTGCTCTTATTCTGTAAGGCTTTTTCGAGGCCAGGAATAATACCCCCAGAGCCATGCAGATAAACAAACGGTTCGTTAGCGTCGGCTGTATCCAGTATGTTGCCGTCCGTGTCGGTGAGAGTGTAAGCCAGGGTAACGGCTTTTTGTGCTTCGATATTCATAAGGGTGCCTCTTGCAGGGTAAATATAGGCTTTTGACCTGAAAACGGTGCAGTATATACTCCCCGCATGAAATCGTCATTCAGTCATTTCGCGTATCGCCTGATTTACACCCTTTTGTTGCTGCTATTGATACCCCTGATTGTTTTGCGGCTAGTGTGGCGTAGTCGTAATCAGCCTGCCTATCGACAACGATTGCTGGAGCGGTTTGCATGGATACAGTCTCCCCAGGCACCTGTCCGGGTCTGGCTACATGCAGTATCCGTTGGTGAGACGATGGCAGCCAGGCCATTGATTGAAGCGTTGCTGGCAGAATATGGTGAACGCACGGTATTTGTGACCTCGACCACCCTGACCGGCTCGGATCTGGTGCAGCAGCTATTCACGGATCGGGTACAGCATGCCTACTTCCCTTACGATCTTCCGGGTATTGTAAGCCGCTATCTGGAGCACTTGCGGCCAGGTGTTTTTGTCAGCATGGAGACGGAAATCTGGCCAAACTTGTGGCATGCGTGTTCACGTCGGCAGATACCGGTTATATTAGCCAATGCACGTTTGTCGTCCCGGTCTGTTCGGCGCTATCAAAAAGTTCAGGGTTTTATTAGCGGGGTTTTGAATGAAGCAACCTTGATTGCCTGCCGTCATTCTCAGGACGCACGTCACTTTCGTGCGTTGGGCGCAGCGGTCAACAGAGTACGAGTTATTGGTGATATTAAAGCAGATATTCAGCCACGCGAGGAAGAGGTTCGTCAAGGTCAGGTATTCAGGCAGCAATGGGGGAGTGAGCGTCAGGTTTTGGTGGCAGCAAGTACTCATGAGACTGAAGAAGCAACGTTGCTGGATATTTTTCGTCAGTTGCAGACGGTCGTTCCGGATATATTGCTGGTTATGGTGCCCCGTCATCCAGAGCGCTTTGCCGAGGTTGCGAATCTTATCGAGCGACAGGGTTTTTTCTGTCAAAAGCGTAGCGCTGGTTCACACTTCACGCCCGAAGTTGAGGTCATTCTGGGAGATAGTATGGGTGAAATGATGTCATGGTATGCCAGTGCAGATGTGGTTTTTATCGGTGGAAGCCTGATACCCAGAGGGGGGCATAATCCACTGGAACCGCTGAGTTTCGGGGTGCCAGTGGTGAGTGGTTCGCAGGTGTTTAATTTTCAGAATACCTTCTCGCGTCTGGTTAAATTACAGGCTGCTTTCGTGGTTGAGGATAAAAGGGCCCTTGAGAAGAAACTGGCTGACTTGCTGACAACGGCAGAGGATCGTCACCGGGCGGGGCAGCGAGGTATACGGCTTATTGAAGAAAACCGGGGTGCGGCAGATCGCTTGTGTTCACTGATTGTCAATAGTGTCGATAGCTTCAGTTAATGTGTGGCGCAGGTTTTGCAGGCTGTTTTCATCGGTAACAGGCTGGTTTTCAAGATCAGTCAGGTAAAATATATCTTCTACTTCTTCACCCAGAGTGGCAATACGGGCACCAACTACTCTGAAATGTAATTCATAGAAAATACGGCTGAGCTTTGCCAGCAAACCAGGAAAGTCAATGGTACGTATGCTGATTTTGGTTTGTTGTTTACTGGTATCCTGATCAATATGTATAACGGTTTTGACATCAAAGGCTTTTAGTCGTCGGGGGACTTTATAGGAATAGTCGGTATCCCGGGTATGATCTCCGGGGGTAATGTGATGGCGCAGTGCACTGATGAGCTGCTGCTGGTTCTGGAGATCATCCAGTGGCAAGTTCTCATCACCAAAGATTTGCAGGGTTTCTAGTGAGAAGCCGTTGGGGGTATGCATGATATAAGCGGCAACTACGCTAATTCCCAGCTTTCCCAGCACAGCTGTGGTTTGTGCAAATAATTCGTCTGTTCCGTGGGTATAGATAAACAGTGTCATCGTGTCATGCTGTGTATCGGTACGCAGCTGGATAATGGGGTAGACATTTTCTCGCTGTATATGGGACATTTGCCACAAAACGATATCAATAGAGTGATTCAGCAGGTAGTCATCCCCCATGCGGTCACAATACTGTTTGCCATTTTCCTTGCTGATACCGTGCATGGGTAGCTGCTCACAAACAGACTCCCGCTTTTGTTTGACCAGCTCGGCATAGGAGGCAGGGGAAATGCCATGTTTTAATACCTTGCGAGTATTCTTATACAAACCCTGCAGTAGTGAATGCTTCCAGCCGTTCCATAAATCAGGGTTGGTGCCCCGTATATCGGCAATGGTTAGCAGATAAAGGTAATCCAGACGAACCGGGTCAATCATTCTTTGGGCAAAACTCTGGATAACTTCCGGGTCACTAATATCCTTTTGCTGAGCGGTCATGCTAAGAATCAGGTGGTTTTCAACCAGCCAGCTGACGAGGTGAGCATCATAGGTGTTCAGCTCGTGCAAGCGGCAGAAGGCGTAGGCGTCTTTTGCTCCCAGTTCGGAATGGCTGCCTCCCCGGCCTTTGGCAATATCATGAAACAGGCCTGCCAGATAAAGTAGTTTCGGATCGGGCAAGCTCTTGAAAATCAGGCTTTCATAGGGCATATCTTCCGCTCCCCTGGGGACACTGTTACGACGTATCATGCGAATGACCCGTAAGGTATGATCATCAACGGTGTAGGCATGAAACAGGTCAAACTGCATACGTCCAACAATATTGGCGAAAGCCGGTATCCATGCTGCCAGTATGCCGTAGCGATTCATGCGTCGCAGCACGTAGGTTATACCGTGGGATTCTGACATGATGGCGATAAATAGTTGTTTATGACGGCTTTGCATCCGGTAGTTTTCATCTATCATGGGGAGATGTGAATGAATTTGTCGTATCGTGCTGGGGGTCAGGCCACGAATCCCGGAAGTGGTTTGCAAGATATAAAATATCTCCAGTAAGGTATGCGGCTGTCTGTCGAAGATGTCATTCTGACTGATAGCCAGATAGTTCCCTTTGCGTATGCACCAGTCATTGATGACAATAAGGGGTTCGTCAGATACGCTGGTCAATATATTTTCTCTGAAAATACCCAGCAAGAGTTCGTTCATACGTTCCATGTGGGTAATAACCCGGTAATAGTGTTGCATGAACTGTTCGACGGCTTCATTGGTCACTTTGCTGTGGTAACCAAATAATTTTGCCAGGCTTTGCTGGTGTTCCAGCAGCAGCCGGTCTTCTTTCCTGCGGGCTAGCAGATGCATGGCATAACGCACCTTCCAGAGGAAGTCGCGACTTTCGATCAGCGAGTTAAATTCATTCTCGGTGAGTAGTTGCTGTTCGTAGAGCTCGTGTAGATATAGTGTATTATAAGCTCGTTTGGTGACCCAGCTGATCATGTGAATATCACGCAACCCTCCGGGGCCATCTTTCAGGTTGGGTTCTACCCGGTAGGCTGTATCGCCATAACGCTTGTAGCGCTCTTGCTGTTCTCCCAGTTTTGCCTGAAAAAACTTCTCGGCGTCCCACAGGTGCTTGGGTGAAAGTCTGTCTTGCAGGGCATCCAGTAATGCCTCGTTGCCACACAGATAGCGTGCCTCGATCAGGTTGGTGATGACTGTGAGGTCATTTTCCGCCATGTCGACACATTCATCCAGTGTGCGGACACTGTGTCCAATATCCAGTTTCAGATCCCATAGCTGGGTAATAAAGTGGGTAATGGCGGATTGACACTGCGTATCGGGTTCACCCTGGAGCAAAATCAACAGGTCAATATCAGAATGTGGGTGCATTTCCATGCGCCCATACCCTCCCACTGCAACAATCGCAACCTGTTGTGTAATGCCTGGCGCACCAGACGCATCATTGTGTTGTTGCCATAATGTATGTAGCAGGGTATCGACAAGACGGCTTTGTGCATTCAGCAGATGTTGAATATCAATTTGTTGGTAAAAGGCCTGCTCGATCGTTTTTCTGGCACGGGAAAGAATGGCGTATATATCCCGGCTTTCACGTGACTGCAAGGTCTGTAGCTGGTGAATCTGCTGGTTAAAATTATCTGGCCAGGATAATGGCTCGTCTTCTAGGATAGCCAATGGCTTTCTTCCTCGCGAAGTGTGAGTACTTCGAAACCGTCGGCGGTTACCAAAATGGTATGTTCCCACTGAGCGGACAGGCTGTGATCCTTGGTGACCACCGTCCATTTGTCTGGCAGGGTGCGGATATGGCGCTTGCCAAGATTCACCATAGGCTCGATGGTGAAGGTCATGCCTTCCTTGATTTCAATACCGGTATCCGGTTTGCCGTAGTGTAGAACTTGCGGCTCTTCATGAAAGTTTTTCCCAATGCCATGACCGCAATATTCTCGTACGATAGAGGTATACTGTGATTCAGCAAACGTTTGAATGGCATACCCAATGTCACCCAGTTTAACCCCTGGTTTGACCAGTTTAATTCCGGTATACAAGGCTTTATGGGCAACTTCACAAATACGTTTTGCCCGTACGTCAGGTTTGCCTACAAAAAACATTTTGCTGGTATCTCCATGGAAGCCATCTTTGATGACGGTAATGTCGATATTCACAATATCCCCTTTCCTGAGCTTTTTATTACTGGGAATGCCATGACAAACCTGGTGGTTGACGGAAGTGCAAATAGATTTGGGGAACCCCTTGTAGTTCAATGGTGCAGGGATAGCATCCTGCTCATTAACAATATAATCATGGCAGATTTTATCCAGTTCATCGGTGGTGATGCCGGGCTTAACGTGAGGTTCAATCATAACGAGTACGTCGGCAGCAAGCTTGCCAGCAACCCGCATTTTTTCAATCTCATCAGGTGTTTTTATGGTAATTGGCATTGAATCCTTCTAAATTGTGGTTTCGACAATTGTTTCATGGTATAAAGCGCACGCGAAATTCGCAATATGAATTTACCCCGTAGGGGTATATATTTTTTTAATCTACACACGAATCGACACATTTAACAGGGTGCCTGCTGGAATACCTTTCCATCCGGTTGTTAAATGGGATTTTGTGGAAGAAGCCTGGTTGTATTTGAGCATAATCTGCCAGATGAGACAGGCTTGGCAACCCATACAAAGAGGTTTTATTATGGCTAAAGTTACCATGCGCCAGATGCTTGAAGCAGGCGTACACTTCGGACACCAGTCCCGTTACTGGAATCCCAAAATGGCTCCCTATATCTTTGGTGAGCGCAACAAAATACATATCATCAATCTGGAAAAAACCCTGCCAATGTTCAACGATGCGATGAACTATATTGGCAGCCTGGTTGCTAATGGTGGCAAAATCATGTTTGTTGGCACCAAGCGTTCCGCCCAAAATATCATCAAGGAAGAAGCCTCACGCTGTATGATGCCTTATGTGAACCAGCGTTGGTTAGGCGGTATGCTAACCAACTATAAAACCGTTAAGCAGTCCGTTCGCCGGTTGCATGAGCTGGATAAGATGATTGAAGATGGCAGTATCGAAAAGCGCAACAAGAAAGAAGCACTTATGCTGACTCGTGAGCGTGACAAGCTGGAAAAAACGCTGGGTGGTATCAAGGATATGCGGAAATTACCCGATGCCCTGTTTGTGATTGACGTGGGCTATGAGTCTATTGCGGTCAAGGAAGCAGTGAAATTGGGTATCCCCGTCATTGGTGTTGTAGATACCAATAACTCCCCTGACTTTATTGACTATATCATTCCGGGTAATGATGATGCGATTAGAGCCATTCAGCTTTATACCACGGTTGCAGCAGATACTATTGCTGAAGCACACTTAAGCGCAGCGACTACCTCTGAAGAAATGGCGGCTGCTGAGCAATCGGCTCAGTCTGTCAAGGGCGAAGAAAAGGCCAGTGAAGAGGCAGCACCTGCTGTGAAAACTGAAGAAAAGGCAGTAGCAAGCGATACCGCAGAAGTAGTAGAAGAAGCAAAAGCAGAAAACGAGACGGTGAAAGAAGCTCCTGTTGCTGCGGCAGAAAACAAGTAACCGGCTTTTCATAAACCCGTAGCGTATGCGGGTTTATGATTCAGGCATAATAATCCCCCTTCAATTGGACAATATAGATTTAAAGGTAACACATATGGCAATTACGGCTGCAATGGTTAAAGAACTCCGTGAGCGTACAGGCGCAGGTATGATGGAGTGTAAAAAAGCACTGGTTGAAACGGATGGCGATATGGAAGGTGCTATAGAAATGATGCGTAAAAGAGGTGCTGCAAAGGCTGACAAAAAGGCTGGTCGGGTGGCAGCAGAAGGGCGCATTGTGATAGCAATTAATGATGAAAAATCAGAAGGTGCCATTGTAGAAGTGAACTCGGAAACCGATTTTGTGGCAAAAGATGAAAACTTTATTGAGTTTGCCGAGGCAGTGGGTGCCGCAGTACTGGCTGACAAGCCTGTTGATATTCCCGCGTTATCTTCATTACCACTGGAAACTGGTGAGTCGATTGAGGAGACTCGCGCTAACCTGGTATCAAAAATTGGTGAAAATATTCAGATACGCCGTTTTGAACTCATTACAACGGAAGAAGGCTCTCTTTCCTCGTATTTACATGGCGAGAGAATTGGCGTATTGCTGTCAATGATCGGTGGTGATGAGCAGTTAGGTAAAGATATTGCGATGCATATTGCGGCTAGTAATCCTGCCTGTGTTTCAGAAGAGCAGGTTCCTGAAGATGTATTAGCCAAGGAAAAAGAAATTCTGGTTGCCCAGGCCGAAGGCAGTGGCAAACCGGCAGAGATTATTGAGAAAATGGTTCAAGGCCGTTTACGCAAGTATCTTTCCGAAATCACACTGGAAGGCCAGCCATTTGTAAAAGACCCTGATCAGTCAGTGGGCAAACTTCTCTCTGCTGCGGGTGCAAAGGTGGAATCATTTGTACGTTACGAAGTTGGTGAAGGCATAGAGAAAAAACAGGAAGACTTTGCAGCAGAAGTGATGGCACAGATGAAAGGATCAGATTAGACTTTCAGGAAAAGATTAAAAAGGGGCAGTATTTGCCCCTTTTTTGTGTGTATTGATGACCTGGAACTTGTAGTGTAGTGACCAGTGCGTTTTCCAGGGTGATGCAGGAAACAGAGTGAAAATAGCAAGATAGATAGAGATATCAGAAGGGGCAGAATCATTATGTCAGCAGAATATAAGTTTAAGCGTATTTTACTTAAATTGAGTGGTGAAGCACTCATGGGTGAAAATGAATTCGGTATCGATCCGGAGATTCTTAAAATAATTGCTACTGAAATAGTAGGCCTGCAACGGCAGGGCGTACAGGTTGGGCTGGTGATTGGTGGTGGTAATATCTTTCGGGGAGCCGGGCTTGCCGAGGGCGGTATAGACCGTACACGTGCTGACCAGATGGGGATGTTGGCAACGGTGATGAACTCACTGGCAATGCAGGATCAATGTATTAAGCTGGGAGCGGACTGCATGGTGCTATCTGCACTTAGCCTGGATCAGGCCTGTGAGTCTTATTCTGCACAACGTGCCCGTAACCATCTGGATAAGGGTCGCATTGTTATTATGGCGGCAGGTTCCGGAAACCCCTATTTTACCACTGACACGGCTGCCAGTTTGCGGGCTCTGGAAATTCATGCTGATTTACTGCTGAAAGGCACTAAAGTCGATGGCGTATATGACTCTGATCCCCATAAGAATCCGCAAGCAAAGCGTTATGACAGGATTAGCTACGCAGATGCCATCCGTAATGAACTGGCAGTCATGGATTTAACGGCGTTGGTATTGTGTCGTGAGAACGGTATGCCAATGCAGGTGTATAATTTGTTTGAGGCAGGTAAGCTTTCCGCTATCATTAGTGGCCAGTCTACGGGTACCTGTCTGGACTAGATGCGTCGCCGTGGGTGTAACAGGAGAGGATAAAAAATGATTAACGAAATACAAAAAGATGCCGCTGAAAGAATGCAAAAAAGCGTGGAAGCACTCAAAAATGAATTGACCAAAATCAGGACGGGTCGGGCACATCCCAGTATTCTGGATCATATTACTGTTGAGTATTATGGAAGCATGGTTCCTCTGTCCCAGGTATCAAATATTACTGCAGAGGATGCACGTACTCTCTGTTTAACTGTCTGGGAAGACAGTATGGCAAAGCCTGTTGAAAAAGCTATTATGAATTCAGATCTGGGGTTAAACCCCAATACAGCCGGCACCGTGCTTCGTGTTCCGTTGCCGCCGTTAACAGAGGAGCGTCGTAAAGATCTGGTACGAATTGTTAAACAGGCTGCTGAAGGTGGTCGTGTTGCGGTACGCAATATACGTCGTGATGCTAACTCCGAGTTGAAGCTGTTACTGAAAGAAAAAGAAATCAGTGAAGATGAAGAGCGGAAAGGTCAGGATGAAATACAAAAACTGACGGATAAATATATTGCGAGTATTGATCGTGTGTTACAGGAAAAAGAAAAGGACTTGATGGCTGTTTAGGTTTAGAGCGGATGCGAATTTTTTCGTAAAACAGTCCGTTATACCTGATGATGGTTGCCGTTTTGCTCTCTCCTGAAGCAGAAAGAGTTAAAGGTAGCGAAAAGCCAGGCGTCATGAGTGACTATGAATAAAAAGGAAACTGTGATACCCCAGCATATTGCCATTGTCATGGACGGTAATGGGCGCTGGGCGAAAAAACGCTTCTTGCCGCGTACTTATGGGCATAAAAGAGGTGTAGACTCCGTGCGCCGAACGATTCGTGCCTGTGATAAACAGGGTGTTAAATATCTTACCCTGTTTGCATTTAGCAGTGAAAACTGGCAACGGCCTGAAGAAGAAGTGTCCGCTCTGATGTCCTTGTTCATGTCAGCACTGGAAAGTGAGGCAAAGTCACTGGCAGCCAATGGTATCAAGTTAAGCTTTATCGGTGATACCCAGGCTTTTCCTGAAAAATTGCAACAGAAAATTCGTCAGGTGGAGAGGTTAACTCGTGAAGGGACAGCGTTAAGTATGAGAATCGCCGCTAATTATGGTGGGCGTTGGGATATCGTCAATGCCTGTCGGCATGTCGCGCAACAGGTCAGTGAGGGGGGGCTTGCCGTTGAAGATATTTCTGAAGATACTTTAAGGGCATCACTGAGTACACAGGATGTCGTTGACCCGGATTTGTTTATCAGAACCGGGGGAGAAAAACGAATTAGTAACTTTCTGCTATGGCAGTTAGCTTATGCGGAGTTCTATTTTACGGATACACTATGGCCAGATTTTGATGAGAAACAGCTCGAATTGGCAATACAGGCTTATTCGCGCCGTCAACGTCGTTTTGGGAAGACGGGTGAGCAAATAGAACAACAGTCTCAGGAATCTTCGGCAGGGAAAATACCATCCTCTCGCAAAGCGCCACCAACAGGTACAAAAAGTGCTTAAACAACGCATCATCACTGCAGCCGTTTTACTCCCTCTGGTTATTGCTGCGATACTATTTCTTCCCAACTCCTGGTTTGCCGGAGTCGCCGCTATTCCCCTGCTGTTAATTGGAGGATGGGAGTGGACACGTCTGCTCAGTATGACGCACGTTAAATCACGTGCACTTTATGTTGCCGCAGTGTTGTTGCTTGCTGTCGCCGCTTACTTTCTAAATAGTTTTTTGTTCCGTGTCATTATCATAGCAGCACTAGCCTGGTGGGTGATTGCAGTGTGTCTGTTGGTGATCTATAAACGTGAATCCATGTTTTATATGCGTCGACCATGGATATTTTCCATGGCCGGATTTGTGGTACTGGTGTCAGCATGGTGGTTCTTGAGTAAGCTGCATGCCTTTAATCCCCACTGGGTGTTATACCTGATTTTGCTAACAGTAATTGCTGATACGGCAGCTTATTTTTCCGGCAAGGTATTTGGCAAGCACAAACTGGCTCCTGAACTGAGTCCGGGGAAGACGATAGAAGGTGTCATGGGAGCTGCAGTGGGAGTTTTTGTCTGGAGCTTGCTGGGAGCCTGGTACTTTCATATCCCGGCTAACCTTTGGGTCTATTTTATTTTGTTGACATTGCTGACCATGGTGATTTCTATAGCAGGGGATCTGTTTATCAGTATGATGAAGCGCGAGTCAGGGTTTAAGGATAGTGGGACGATTTTACCGGGGCATGGCGGCATACTGGATCGCATTGATAGCCAGTTGGCGGCATTACCCATTTTCACCAGTGGCTTAGTCTGGGGTGGTTTACAGGGATTGCTTTAGATCTCGATATGCCGATGATATAGGTGGCAGGGAATAATGACAGCGAAAAAGGGAATAACGATTCTGGGGGCAACCGGCTCCATAGGGGTGAGTACGCTCGATGTCCTTGAGCGGCATCCTGAATCCTTTCATATTGTTGCATTAACGGCTAATAATAATAGTGAAAAGCTATACGAGCAGTGCCTTAAGTTTCGCCCTGATTATGCTGTTATGGTGATGGCTGATGCGGCAGAACAGCTTCAGTCAAGGCTTGCAAATACCCCGGCAGAGCATACAACCGTACTAGGCGGGGCCGACGCCTTGCAATATGTTGTGAGCCTGGAGAATGTCGATTATGTGATGGCTGCGATAGTCGGTGCGGCAGGTTTGCTCCCTTCACTGGCAGCAGCTGAGGCCGGTAAGCGGGTGTTGTTGGCTAATAAAGAAGCCCTGGTCATGTCGGGAAAGATTTTTATGGATGCGATCCATGAAAATAATGCGGAACTATTACCGATTGATAGTGAACACAATGCTATTTTTCAATGTATGCCTGTAGCCAATGGCGCTGTTAGTAAAGGAAAAAACGGCGTGGAGTACATTTTGTTAACAGGTTCAGGGGGGCCCTTTAGAGATCGTGACCTGAAGACCCTGAAGCATGTCACGCCGGAAGAAGCAGTCGCACATCCTAACTGGGATATGGGCAGGAAAATATCGGTAGATTCCGCTACCATGATGAACAAGGGTCTGGAAGTCATAGAAGCTTGCTGGCTATTTGATGTCCCTGAAGATCGCATTCAGGTGGTTGTACACCCACAAAGTACGATTCATTCTATGGTTTCCTACAATGATGGCTCAGTTCTGGCGCAGCTGGGTAACCCGGATATGCGTACCCCTATTGCTTATTCCCTGGCCTGGCCTGACCGAATGACATCGGGTGTGGCGGCACTTGATTTTTTTGAGCTGGCTCGTCTGGATTTTGAAAAACCTGATTTTCAGCGGTTTCCCTGTTTGCGTCTGGCTTATGAGGCTCATCGTATGGGAGGGTATGCCAGTATTGCACTGAATGCAGCCAATGAGGTTGCTGTGGAAGCCTTTTTAAACAGGAAAATCCGCTTTACTGATATCCCCTTGCTGGTTGAAGAAGCATTGGAACATGCTCCCTCTGGTACACCGTCTATCCTGAATGATATACTTGTTCAGGATTCATCAAGCCGTGAACACACAGAATCGTGGATAAAAAACAATAAAATTTCATTGTCTTAAACAGGTTGTCTGGTAAATATGAGCTTTCTTACTGCTTTATTCGCATTTATTGTCACCATAGGAATATTGGTGGCTATCCATGAATATGGCCACTTCTGGGTGGCACGCAAACTGGGTGTTAAGGTTCTGCGTTATTCAGTGGGCTTTGGCAAACCCCTGTATACCTATGTCTCTAAAGACGAAGATAAAGTTGAATATGTGTTGGCCGCTATTCCTTTTGGTGGCTATGTGCGGATGCTTGATGAGCGTGAAGGGGACGTTCCTGAGGATCAGCGGCATCGGGCATTTAACCGTCAAAGTGTCTGGAAGCGTATTGCAATAGTACTGGCAGGCCCATTAGCCAATTTCATTTTCGCCATTTTTGCCTATGCACTGATGTTTATGGTTGGTGTCGAAGGTCTGAAGCCTTACGTCGGTGATATCGATGCGGGCTCTCCTGCTGCGGTAGCCGGTTTTGAAAAGCTGGATAAAATCGTCTCTGTCAATGATGAACCTGCATCTTCACTCACTGATGCGACCCTGTTGTTACTGGATGAATATCTGGATAATCCGGAACGTATTGAAGTCGGTGTCATAAAGGAAGATGGTAATCCGGCTGTACGTACACTGGATGTGTCGGGTTTGAAAATGCTTCAAAACGAGGGGGATTACCTGGAGAAAGTCGGGATCCATCCCTGGCTCCCGTATGTGCCTGCGGTGGCAGAAGTACTTCCGGATGGCGTGGCAGAAAAAGCCGGTTTCAAGGCCGGGGATACCTTCCTGGCGGGTAATGGCCGTCCTTTTAAGAGTGTCAAAGACTTTACCCGTTTTGTCAGTGACAATGCTGGCAAGCCGATTACCTTGACAGTGGAACGGGACACTTCCAAAGCAAAGGATAAGAGTGATCGGCAAACACTGGATATTACAGTAACCCCCGAATTACGGGAGATTGATGGGGTTAAACGAGGAGTGATCGGGGTCGCTGTAGGGCGTTATATTCCCGAAGAAATGTATGCTAAGATCCACACGGTTGTTCGCTACTCACCCTTGACGGCGTTGCATAATGGTGTCAGGAAAACCTGGCAAATGTCGACCATGACACTGTCCATGATTGGACGGCTGATTACGGGAGAGGCTTCACTGAAAAATGTGAGTGGGCCGGTGACGATAGCCAACTATGCGGGTAAGAGCATGGTGATTGGCTTTTCTGTGTTTTTGGGGTTTCTGGCTATTGTAAGTCTGAGTCTGGGTGTCATGAACTTGTTGCCTGTTCCCGTGCTTGATGGAGGACATCTGCTTTTTTACGTGATAGAACTTATTAAAGGTAGCCCGGTCTCCGAGGCTGTGGAAGAGATTGGTATGCGAATTGGTGTCGCCATGGTAGGTTCTTTAATGGTACTGGCCTTTTATAACGATATTTTAAGATTACTAAAATAATATGAATAAATCTTTGCTTTCGCTTTCTCTGGCGAGCTGTCTCTTTGCACTTTCTCACTCTGCCTGGGCGGAAAGTTTTGTGATCCGTGATATCCAGATCAATGGCATACAACGTGTTGATCCGGGTACTGTCCTGGAAAGTATTCCTGTCAAGGCAGGTGAGACCTATCAGGATTTTATGACAGCTGAGATTGTCCGCTCCCTGTACAAAACAGGCTTGTTTGATGATGTGAGTCTGGAGCGCAAGGGCAATGTGCTGGTTGTGAATGTACATGAACGCATGGCTGTTGGTGAAATTAATATTACTGGCAACAAGCTCTTTAAGACTGAAGAACTCATAGAAGCGCTGAAACGTGCCGGTATACGCAAAGGACAAACGCTGAATCGCTCAGCATTGGCACGTATTCAACATCAGATCAAACAACAGTATATAGCGCGTGGTAAATACGGTGTTCAGGTCACAACGGATACCCGTACACTGGCACGTAGCCGTGTTGCGGTAAACATCAGGATAAAGGAAGGTGTAGAAGCACGTATTCGCAAGGTTCGCATCATAGGTAACAAGGCTTTTCCAGAGAAGACCTTGCTGAAGTTGCTGGATTCAGGTACCCGAAAGTCTTACCAGTTTTTTAGTGACAAGGACAAGTATACCCGGGAAAAACTGATTGGAGATATCGACAAGCTGGCTTCATTTTACCAGGATCAGGGCTTTTTGAAGTTTGAAGTTACTGATACACAGGTCGAATTGTCGCCGGACAAAAAAGATATTACCGTGAGTATTGCGATCAGGGAAGGTGATCGCTACCGGGTAGGAAAGGTAGAAGTAGCGGCCACTGAGGGTTTAACAGAAGCAGAAGCCAAATCCATATTGAAAATGCGCCAGGGGCAGGTATTCTCGCAAAAACTGCTGGAAGAGTCTCGCAAGGCGCTACGCAACAAAGTATCCGAAGGTGGGCATGCCTTTGCCCGGGTAACTATTGTTCCGCAGATTGATGAGGCACGCAAGGTTGTTAATATTCGCTTTAAGTCTGATCCGGGGAAACGGGTATATGTTCGCCGTATAAATATACGGGGCAATTACCGGACGCGTGATGAAGTTTACCGCCGGGAGATGCGTCAGCTGGAAAGCTCCTGGTATTCAAGACAGAAAGTACAGCGTTCCAAGATACGTTTGCAGCGTTTACCGTATGTACAAAGCGTCAAAATCCAGCAGGTTCCAGTGGCAGGGACGAGAGACCAGGTTGATCTGGAGGTGACCGTTACCGAGCGACTCTCAAACCAGTTTACTGCGGGGGTTGGCTATTCCCAAAGCCAGGGAGCAATTTTTAACATAGGGCTTAAACAACAAAACTTTTTAGGTTCCGGAAAGAGCCTGGGTGTGAATGCCAATAATAGCAGTGCAACAAAGCGTTTTAGCTTGAGCTATTTTGATCCTTACTATACTGTGGACGGGGTCGGGCGTGGTTTTAATGTGCACTATAACCGCACCAATACGGATGCCAACAATCTCATTTCCAGTTATCTGAGCGATAGTTATGGTGGCAACCTGAATTATACTTTCCCGTTAAGTGAAGAAAACTCGTTGCGCTTTAGCGTGGGTTATGAGCATCGTGAAATTACAACGAATGCCAATACGCCGCTTTTCATACAGGAGTTTGTCAAACCTGAAAATAACGGTAATGTTTATGACGAGTTTTTGGGAACAATAAGCTACGTACACGATACGCGTAACCGTTCTATCTTCCCAACTGAGGGTAACCGGCAAAGCATTGCTTTTGAAATGGGCTTGCCTGGTAGTGACCTTGAGTATTACAAAATTCGTTATAAAGGGGCAAATTATTGGCCTGTCAGCGAAAAACTGACGTTTGCCCTGAAAGCCGGTGTTGCTTATGGTGACGGGTTTGGTAACAGTAATGGTTTACCATTTTTCGAGCGCTTTTACTCAGGAGGCATAGGCTCTGTTCGTGGTTTTGAGAAAAATACTTTAGGTACAAAAGATGAGTTTACGAACGCTATCGGTGGCGAGTTTGTGGTAAACGGTACCGCCGAACTTTCGTTTCCGGCGCCTTTTGCGGATGATATTAAGGGCCTCAGGATGAGTGTATTTGTCGATGCAGGTAATGTATTTAATGACTTTGACAGTTTCCAGTCGGATGACATCAAGTATTCAACCGGTGTAGGTGCGACCTGGCTTTCTCCCCTGGGGCCGCTGACCATCAGTTTCGCCAAGCCTTTTAATGTTGATGTGACAGATAAAGAACAACAAATCCAGTTCTCGATTGGTGCGACCTTCTAAGCACTATCGAAGGTCTAAATTGCATGCATGCATTCATTGGCGTTTCCGGTATGATAGCCTTATGAAACAAGCCTTGTCTTTCCGTTGCTGGCCAACTTTATTCCAGTCATTTCGTCTATCTGGAATAGCTTCCTTCATACTGGCCTCTCTGGTCATGTTAATGCCTCCACTTTTGGCTGCCAGGGATTTTGGTGTATCGGTAGCAGTCGTCAATGTGCGTTATTTATTGCAACATGCTCCGCAATCGGATGAAGCCAGCAAACTGCTTAAAAAGAGATTTTTGGCAAAAGAGCGAGAACTGGATAAAGAAGCCGAAGCCATTCGTAAGTTTGAAGA
>WFWY01000009.1 GCA_015490895.1 Thiotrichaceae bacterium
GTACGGCCCAGGGTGTAAAAATTGCAGCCGTCAGAAGAATAATCCTCGCCATTGCCGATAACGACCCGGAGGTGCTGCAAGCGCAAAAAAAGACGCTCATTCTGGCTGATTTCGATGAGCGCTTCTTGCTATTCAGATTACTTTGCTCGGTAGATTCACCCTTAAAACGCACTTCTACTCTGGCGCGGTTACGTGAAACCATCTATGACCAGCTCAATGCCGGGGGAATTGCCATGGGTTTACCTCAACAGCACTCCATTGCTATTTCAGAACAGCCAGATACCCCTCAAAAGATAGCGATTACCACATTGCCGGATTTACAACAGGATGTTCACATCAAGGAGTTTCCTAATCTGTTTAGTCAAGGCACGCCACGAAAAATTCACGATCCGCAGCCACACAAAATGACCGCAAGCCAGTCTGCTAACGTTGTCACTACAACCAACAACAGGGATGATGAACAATGAAATATAAAAAATGGCTTGTACAGATAGCGGGGTTGCTGGCACTCCTGTTTCTTGCTCTTGCAGCCCTGCCCTATTTTGTTCAGCACATCCCATCCACTTTGCAGCAACAGATTGCGGCCAAACTCAAGCAACAGGGCTATCCATGGGTTATTATTCGTGCCGATGGAAGAGATATCTCAGTGGAAGGAAAATCTCCCGACACGAAAACTGCCCAGTCAGTCCTGCAACTGGTGAAACAACAGGGGTCAATAGCCCGTATTCATGACAAATTAACCCCCCGCCTGATTCAGCCCTATACCATGCAAATGACACGGAAAGGAAAACAACTGGAAATTGACGGCTATGTGCCAGATCAGGAAACTTACCAACGGCTGATTCTGCGAAGTCATCAACTATTTGGCGCTGCAAACGTCTACGAAAATATCAAATCTGGTGCAGGTGCACCGCCTTATTGGAACACGTTACTCGACTCGGGGCTACAGGCATTAGCAAAATTGCAACAAGGGAATCTGGACATAACAGACCGGCAGCTTTATCTCACAGGCAGAACGCTTCATACAGAAACACGGCAAGCAATAACAACAGATTTGTCCCGCTATCAAGGTCTTCAGGCTGATATCCATATCGTAGCAGCGGATGAAGCAGAGAAAATTTGTCAACAAAAATTCAATCAGCTGTTGGCAACAAATACCGTTCAGTTTATGCCCAATAAAGCGATTATCGACAAGAAAAGTTACGCACTATTGCACAAGCTGGCTGAAGTGGCTTCATTATGCCCCAGGTCAAAGATTTTGATCGAAGGCCATACCGATAACCTCGGCAGCAACGAAAGTAATATGCGGCTTAGCCAAAAACGGGCACAGGCAACCGTTGCCTGGCTGTTCCAGCAAGGTATTCCTACTGACCGCCTGGAAGCCGTAGGTTACGGAGAACGCAAACCGGTTGCCCCCAATACAACTGAAACAGGTCGAGGCAGAAACCGGCGAATTGAGTTTAAAGTAAAATGAGAGTAAATAACCGCAATATAATGTATGGACACATAAAGATCGATAGCCCCCTGACTGGCAACTGGATCATTAATAACCAAAGGAATCTGGCATGTTAAACCTGCTAACTGAATTATCACTGGTATTGGCTACCGCTGCCTTTATTGGCTGGCTCATGGGACGCTACCTGTGTAAAAGTGGCGAATATGAGCAACGTAGTAACAATAAAAGCCTGCAAAAAAAGAATACTTTTTTACAGTCGCAGCTGGATCAGCGGGAAAAGGAGTACCAGCTAATGCTACAAAAGACACAGGAAATCACTACACACAATACGCAACTAGAGCAGCAACTTGTGGCCGCAACTGAGAAAATAGAAAGTTTAACGGCAGAGCGTGAAGAACACCTGTTACGACTGCAAGAGAGTGCTCAATACCGAAGCCGCCTGAAAACGCTCATGGAAGACTATGAAATAGAGAAACAGCAACGGCTGAAACAAAAACAAAAAGTGATTAACCTTACTGAGCAAATAGACGAATGGGCCAATCAGCAGAATAGCTTGCAGAAAAAACTGGATGCGACAAAAAAACACTGTCAGCAAAAAGAACGTGAACTTGACAATACTACACGTGCTTACGAAGAGCAGGCCGAAGAATTAGCACATTTAGCAACCTCTGCCAAACAACTTCAAGAGACCCTTAAAAGGAATAAACAGCTGGAAACGGAGCTGGCGCAGATTCAAGAAGAGTATGCAACCCTGCAAAGCCGTTTACAACAAACAGGTAATGACTATAGCAAACTGCAAAAACGATGCGCCACACTCAGCCAGGACAGCCTGGGGTTTGCCAAAAAAATGGAAGCACTGAATCAGGAAAAGTCCAGGCTCAATCGCCTTATCGAAACCATGACGATCGAAAAAAATGATTATCTGGGACGTTTGCGAGCTATTTCAAGCGTTGTTGATGTGGTAGGGACTGAGGTTCTGGAAGCAGAATAAGCCAGGGACTTTAAACTGGACGATGTACCACCTTTACAGCACTATAAACAAGTATTGCGGAGTCTCTATAGCTCCAGCCCTTCCTTCGCCAACGCCAGTGCTTTTTGATAACGATCCCCGATAGATTCTTGCCAGCGGGATTCTATTTGTTGCTGCTCTTGAGGTAATTTTTCGGTGAAATAATCCCGTTTTTGCGTGAATTTTCGGGTAAACCCTGGGTCTAATGACTGTTGTTCACTAACGGGTACCCTATAGAGCACTGCCTCTGCTTGTAGCATCAAGCGGCGGGCTTTTTCGTTGGGTTTTTTTTCCAGTTTTTCTTGTAATTGGTAAATAGCTGCCTGTGCCTGTTTTAGTGCATCCAGGTTATAGGTAACCAAAGAGTCAAATAACGAGTTAACCAACTGGTAACGCTGCTTCGAGCGCTTGAAATCCATGGTATACGTTTTTCCGATTGATGTTTTCTGAAAGGGGTTAGGGTAACCATCCGGTGCACTGGCATAAGTTTCCATACGGATCGGTAGCCTGCGAATATTTTTGCTCAGGAGAAGGTACTGTCCTTCTGCGGACAGGAGAAAATCAATAAATAGCTTACCCGGTTCAGGATGTGGTGCATTCTTGATTAAGGCAATATTGGCCGGAAACATAATCGCCGGCTGGGGATACCTGAAATCCACCGGAAACCGCCTGGCTCTATCGGTAAGGCCAAAATAGTCAATAACCACCCCTACCCCGTATTCACCTTCACTCACGCCCCTGGGGACATCACTACTTTTAGTGGTTACTCGCTGCAAGTTTGCCCCTATTTGCTGCACTAATTTCCACCCGGCATCCCAGCCCCGTGTCTGCAAGATGCCTTCAACAGCAATATGTGTTGTACTGGAACGCGATGGCGAACTCATTGCCAGCAGGTTGAAGTAGTCAGCATGAATCAAATCCTCCCAGTCAGCAGGTGGGTGTACACCTTTCGTCTTCAGAAGACGCTCATTCCACATGAGCCCAATACCCGAGAATGCGAAACCGGAATAATACCGATCCTTATCATTGACAGGCACACCAGCAATTTGGGCAGGGATACCCTGTACTCCTGATTTATAGGGTTGTAACAGACCTTCTGCTTTAAGTGTCTCAAAGGCATCCACGGATGAGGCCCAAAACAGATCAACGGTGTTCTCTTCCCTGGATTTTTTTAAGTGTTCAATACCCTCTGTAGTCTTCATTTTAATAACCTGGGTATCATACTGTGGATAGAGACTTTCGAAAGCTCGGCGATATCCATCAAGAAATTTAACCGGATAAGGTGTGATAATAATAACTTTCTCTTTTAACTTGCTATCTGGAGCAACTTTCTCAGCTAATACTTGAGAAACAGATAATAATGCAGTGAATAAAAAC
>WFWY01000010.1 GCA_015490895.1 Thiotrichaceae bacterium
GCAAAGTGCTGCTTAAGCCCAAAGCGGGGGATTGCTGCGTTTTTTGCTCTTATTGGCAGCGTGCCTTGCCCACCGAGGCAGGAAAAAGGAGCCTGTTGTGACAACCAAGCTGAGCAAATTGCAAAAAATGACGTTTAAATCGCACTGGTCTGATAAGGCTTATCTGCGTTGGCTGACTCTGTTTGTGACCAGCGGAACCCTGGTGTGTTGTGCCTTGCCCATTTTGCTGGTTTCACTAGGCTTTGGTGCCGTTGTTGCGAGTCTGAACTACAACATCCCCGGCCTGGTTTTTTTGGCAGAGCACAAGGCATGGACATTAAGTCTTTCTGCCCTTTTGCTGGTTTTTCTGGCATGGCTAATTTGGCGACCGAACCAGAGCTGTCCGGCTGACCCGGAGCTGGCGGCTTTATGTAAAAGCTCCAGACGCTGGAATAAACGCGTTTTCTGGGTCAGTGTCATTATCTGGAGTATTGGCTTTTTTGCCAGTGTGTTGCTATTGCCATTACGCAACGGATTAGGATTTTGATTGTACGCTGTACGGGAGAATTATGTTATGAATATTGAAATATTTTCATCCCCTGGCTGTAGTAAATGTGGGCATGCCAGGGAAATTTTACGCAAAATGACGGAAGAACTCGGGAGCCACAAAATTCAGTGGCGAGAAGTCAATATTCTTGCCGAAATGGATTACGCCGTTAGCCTGGGCGTACTCTCGACACCTTCCATTGCTATCAATGGTGAGTTGGTTTTTACCCATTTGCCTAATGTAAAAAAATTGCGTAATGAACTGGAAAATCGTTTACAAAATGATGTGGAGGTAGCGAATACATGATGCTCTTGTTACTCACGGCCACATTGTTCGGGTTTCTTGCTTTTTTTGAGCCTTGTGCGATTGCCACGCATACGCTATTTTCAGTCAGGCTTAATCAACAGGCAGGTAACAAGACTTGCTGGCCAGCCTTGTTCACGGTTTGGCTTAGTCGAACCGTTTTACTGGCTGGTATCTTTACTGTGGTGGTCTGGCTCTTTGATAGCCCACAGTGGGGGCTTTATACACCCAGCATTTTATTGTCGGTTATGGCGGCCATCTATCTGGTCTCACGGTTTCTGTATTTGCCGGTTCCTCATCTGGCGTTTTTTAAACTCATACCCGCCGGCAAGCGTCTGCCTTATGAGATTCAGCTGGGTTTAACCTTGCCCGCTTGTACCCTGCCTTTAGTTATTGTGATTGCGGTGATGGCTGTTACGATACAGTCGGTCACTCTGGCCATCGTGGCAGGTCTTCTGTTTGCAACACTATTTACTTTGCCCCTGGTTGTTGCCTCGTATAAGGGATTAAATGATGGGGCGACACAACTCCTTAATAGTGCGGCAAAAGGAAGCCCTTATCTGACCGCTTTCCTGTTACTGGCATTAGCCGTCTATTTGCTAGTGCCTGCCCTGGATATCAATACGAATGCACTTAAAAACACGCTGCAAACCGCTAGCTGGAGCGGTCTGTGGATTGCTTTTCTGGCTGGCTTTGTGTTTAGTTTTAATCCCGTTTCATTTGCTTCCATTCCGGTGATGCTGGCGTATGTTACGAAAGCTCACGAAAAACGCCAGGCGCTGTTACTGGGGAGTGCCTTTGTGGCAGGTCTTATTTTTACGCATGTTGTGCTGGGTATTGCAGCGGCTTTGGGTGGTGAGTGGGTAAAAGGAATAATGGGAAGACAGTGGGCACTTTTGCTTGGCCCAATACTGATCCTGATAGGGCTTATGTGGTCGGGAGTACTGACATTTCGACTGCCCTGGTTTGGTGTCAGGGCGCAACGTGCCTCTAACCTGAGTGGTGCCTTTTTGTTAGGTATTCCGTTCTCGGTTGCTATCTGTCCATTTTGTGCTCCTGCGATGATGGTGTCACTCACAGCAAGCGCTTCCATTGGTTCTGCCAGTTATGGTGCTGCCTTGCTGTTTGCTTTTGCATTAGGCCGCAGTATCCCGGTTCTACTGGGTGCCTGGGGAATGGGCTGGCTGGAATCCCTGAAAGTATTGACTCGCTATCAAAAGCCGCTGGAAGTTACCGGCGGTGTTGTTCTGGTTTTAAGTGGGCTCTATCTATTGAACGAATATTTCTTGTGGTTTCGTTTTAGCTGACCCCAGGGGTTACCCCATTAATATAGAAAGGAGTAAAAAATGAAAATGATGAAAAAAATAAAAGTAGCGTCACTGGTTCTTCTTGTTGGCCTGTTCGTCGCGACAGGATGGACCTCAGCTGTGTTTGCCCGAACGGTTGAAGTAGATGTATTCGGTATGACCTGTCCATTTTGCGTGGATAGCCTGCAGCGTAAATTTAATAAAATGGATCACATCAGCAAGGTTGATGTTAGCCTTAAACTGAAAAAGGTTCGCCTGGAAACTGAAGCGAATGCACCAGACCTGGAAGCTATCAAAAAAGCTGTGCTGGATGCCGGTTTTACGCCAACCAAAGTCACCGTACTGGATGATACGATGGATGCGGATGCAAAACCGGGCGAAGATAAATCAGCCGATGCTACAGATGCCAGCAAATCCATCAATACGGAGGACAGGAAAGGTGATGAAAAATAATAACAGTGATGGTATCACATCACGGCTGTTTTTTGTTAACCACCTTAACCACCATGCGCTAACATGGAAATTGTTCTCTTCATTGGCACGTGTTTCCAGCGTAACGCTTCCCTGTTGGGGCAAGAGAAGGGTTCAGCGGGTATTGTGCGTTATGGTGGGCTTCAATCTGCTGATTCCCCAGGTGAATGCCATGGGATTGCGCTCCTTTGTTGCCTTGCCTGTTGAAAAAGAAGGTACAGTGGTTCGGTTCCAGCTGGAGCGTGCGCGTGATGCAGATACCGACACCTTTATCAGTAATGCGGCTTATGGTCTCAATGCTAAACAAACCGTGTTACTGGGTATGCCCTATCGTCTCTCACCAGCGGGAAATAACCGGCAGGGAGATGTGTCGCTCCTGTTTCGGCAAATGGTGCAACAACATGATAGCCATTCCGGTACCCGCCGTCTGGGGTTGTTGGCTGGCGTGGTCGCCCCCACGGAAAGTGACCGTGATGCTGCAGTACAGGCCGGCTTTGTGTACACCCGATTCAAGGACAGACATGAGCTGGATATTGACGCGTTATACCAGTTAGGCACTGGTAAGCGCAACGACAGTGGACGTTATGACTTGTCCTGGCAATATCGCCTAACGCCTGCCGAACGCCCTGACTGGGGAATCGCCAGCGAATTGAACAGTGTGCTGGAATTCAATGGCCGCTGGCAGGAAGGTAATATTGCGACCCAACAAGTCACCGCAGGTTTGCAATGGGTTCATGCCAGATGGGTACTGGAGGGAGGCATGGTCAAGGACTTGAATAATGCTAATGAGTTAAGCTATTTGTTGAGTACGCGATTTCACTTTTGAGGTTTATTTGTCCGGCATGTCTTTTTCCAGTGTATATTGACCCTCACCCAAAGGGCTGGTTTTTGTCGTGTCTGGCAATGACTCTGAAGAACCCTGCAAGTGCACCTTGCACACACAAAACTTGTGTAAATTAATATAATTACTATCCCGGAGCGGCTGTTTGAAAAACAAACTCAGTGATATTCGCACTAACCTGATCACCGGCTTTCTCGGTGTCGGAAAGACCAGTGCTGTGCTGCATTTGATGAGCCAAAAGCCTGAAGGCGAAAAATGGTCGGTATTGGTGAATGAATTTGGCAGCGTGGGCATTGATGGAGCGATTTATCAGGCGCAAGGAATCGCGGTTAAGGAAATACCCGGTGGCTGCATGTGTTGTGCTGCGGGTGTCCCGCTACAAGTGGCGGTGAATCAGGTATTGAAAGCGACTCGTCCGCAGCGTTTACTGATCGAGCCCTCTGGGCTGGGACATCCCAAACGAGTACTGGATACCTTGCAGGGTGAGCATTTTCAGGGTGTGCTGGATTTGCGTGCCAGTCTATGCCTGATTGATCCACGGCATTTGCTGGATATGCGTTATCGTTTGCATGAAAACTTTATTGATCAGATTGCCATGGCGGATGTATTGATAGCCAATAAAATAGACCTTTGTGATGATAAGGCTAAAGTGGCTTTTGATACTTTTGTGACTGAGTTGCAGCCGCCCAAACTGGCAGTACTAAAAACACAGCATGGTCGTATTGACGCAAAGATACTGGACAGGATGGCCGTTGAACATTATCAGGCACAGTTTCCACACCACCATGAGCATATGGGTATGAAAAGTAACGGGCTGGATGGCTATCAAAGTCTTGGCTGTCAATTTCCGGCAGGAACGGTTTTTGAGTTTGATAAACTACGGGCACTGTTTCAGCAATGGGGTGATGTGCGTATAAAGGCCATCCTCCATACTGATAAGGGCTGGAGATTTTTTAACGGTGTGGGGCAGCAGTTAGAGAGTGGTGAAATAAATGCAGCAGAAGATAACCGCCTGGAAGTGATTGTTCGTACCACTGATACAGGCAAGATAGGAGCGCTGGAAGAGCAACTACTGGGAGCCTGTCGGACACCAGGAAGCGTAGCGAAAATGACAGGAGCACTCTAAGGAGACTCTGATCAAGTCGTGAGCGGTTTTCTCGAAGCTAGAAGCGCCCATTTTTTGCTTAAAAATCTCCCTAATAGAGTGACGATTAGCTCCATTTTTAAGTAAAAACTTAAACAATTCTATCAATCGAGAAATTCCACTCAGGCTTAATCAGAGGCTCCCTAAGGAATCTCTTATATCCAGTTACGATTCGATTTTTTCTGAGGCTATCATTTGCCTGTTTCTGCATCACATAGAGTGGAAAGCATACTGGCTGCGTAGACTCAGAGGATTATTTTAGCGGGTATAAAATTCTGAAAGTGTTGTTTTCAGCTCATCCTGATTAATCGGGAAAGGCATGATCTGGCTAAAACGATAGTGTGCTTGCAAACGATCCAGTTGAGGTCGGTATTCTTTATCATAAAAAATCACCGTTTTGGTACCGGGCATACGTTCAATGACAGACATTAACGATTCCAGTGTGCTGGTACGGTCACGAAAGTCAGACTGGAAATTAAACTCGGCAACCACAACATCAGGTGTTTTCCTTTTAAGCAGCTTTAACACTTTTCGCATTTTTGATTCTATAATCACTTCATAGCCCAGACGTTGATATAATGGGGTGAAGTCCGGATAGCCTCCAAGCTCTATAATCGAAAGCAATATTTTTTTCTCAGCCAATCGTTTTATCTCCCGAAAAATACACCATCATAGCAAAATGATGTTTATTGACGTTGATACATTCTACATTTGTACTATTATCTTTCGACTTAAATGCGTTCAGAGGCTCCTCAAGGAGCCTCTGATTAAGTCCGGTCGAATTTCCTGTGAGATGAAATTCGTCAGTTTTTTGATAGAAAAGTTAGCAATAGTCATTCTATGGGTCACTTTCATAGCGAAAAAATGGCGAGATTTCAGCCTCAGGAAAACGATTGAGACTTGATCAGAGTCTCCTTAATAAAGGCCGTGTAAGGCCATACTTGCACAGTCTCTTGAATCTGGATTCCTCATAGCATAGCGACGAACTGGGAAATACAGGTTAAACGAAAAGGAGAAGTACTTATGGGCAAACAAATGAAACGTAACCCTGTGGCGCGCGCCACTCTGCTCAGAAAGGGTGGGGTACACGAAAAATGTCGTACTGCGAAACGACAACAACAAAAACGGGAGCTGGATGATCTGGTTAGTGAATATTGTATGTCACGTTCAGAATCAGAAAGTGACTTTCAGAGTGAGGATAAAACGGCCACAAGCAGTGGCCGTTTTTTATGGTGCCGCTCACAAATTAGGGTGAGTCCTGTTTCCGTCGATCATCTTTTTTACAGGTTGGGTGCATCCTTTGTTATTTTAACTGCGTAAGTCAAAATAGTTCTGAGTATTCTCTGAGCCAATCGTTTAATGAAAAAAATAACAGGAATATCCTAATGAAATCACGTAAACACTTATTAGCCCTTGCCACCAGCTCTGCATTAGCGGGTAGCCTTTTAATGACCGCTACCGTCTCTGCTTCCCAATTACTTGATACAGCTGCCCGACAGTCTGGTCAAACCACAAATATGGCTACATTGATGTCGGATGGCGCTCCTGATAATGGCGCTGAACATAACCATGAGGGAGATACTGACCATCAGCATGCGGAAGGCGGAAATTCCGATCACCAGCATGTTCAGGGTGAAGACAAGGATCACGCACATGATAAGGACAAGGAAGGCAAGTGTGGTGAAGGCAAATGTGGTGGAGCGAAATAGGGACTACACTTAATGTCCGGAAGTCATGTGCTTTCGGACTGGCTCCGGGTCAGATGATCCGAAGCCAGAACTTATATCAAAGGAGAAACAAGATGATATCACGGAAAACAATGTTAACGGTTGCCATAAGCACTTCATTGGCAGGCGGCATGTTGGCGAGCAATGCAGTGGCAGCGGACAGCTTTCTTGATGAGGCTGCAAAGGCACTCGGTGTGACAGCGGAAAGCCCCAATATACATGCAAAAGAAGGTCAGTGTGGTGGTGGCATGAAAGCCAAAAAGGCCGCGGAAGGTCAGTGTGGTGGTGGCATGAAAGCGGGCAAGGAAGCCAAATGTGGCGGTGGCATGAAAGCCAAAAAAGCCGCGGAAGGTCAGTGTGGCAGCATGAAGTCTGAGGCAAAAGCGGCAAAAGAAGGTCAGTGCGGCGGAGGTAAAAGCAGTGAAGGTCAGTGTGGCGGTAAAAAATAAAAATCCACTGGGCTATTGAACCGGCTTCTGACTCCTTTAGTCTCGATACCGCGAGGTATCCCGATCAAGGGAGCTCAGAACTCCCTAAGGAGGCTCTGATCAAGCCCAAATCGTTTTCCTGAGGCTGAAATATCGCCATTTTTCCGCTATAAAAGTGACCAATAGAATGACTATTGCTAACTTTTCTATCAAAAAACTGACGAATTTCATCTCACAGGAAATTCGACCGGACTTAATCAGAGTCTCCCTATGAATACTGTCCTATAAAGGTTATCAATCAATAATGTAGGTTGGCGCTGAGGCACGAAGCCCAACACGATGATGTTTGCAGGGCTTCGTACCTCTACCAGTCTGCCTGTTATTTCATACATTCCTAAGAGCAAGTTTGCACTATTTGCTATTTAATCAGAGGTTCCTTAAATATAAACAAGAGGAGGCAGCAAATGATCGGATTTGCCAACTGGGCACAAAACATACTGGATAAATTTCGAACCCTGGACTTTCTGGGGCCACTGGCATTAAGGCTGTATCTGGCACCTGTTTTCTGGGT
>WFWY01000011.1 GCA_015490895.1 Thiotrichaceae bacterium
CGTTAGCAATAGTCATTCTATTGGTCACTTTTATAGCGAAAAAATGGCGATATTTCAGCCTCAGGAAAACGGCTGGGACTTGATCAGAGTCTCCTTAAGGAGGCTCTGATTTAATACAGAAAACACCTCGTCGTTATCTACAAAAAGCCCATATACGGAGGCCTCACAATAAAAAAGCCGGACAATCCGCCCGGCTTTTAAAGTAGGATTCTATAGTCAGCTAGATATACAAGCAGATATCTGATTCACCTGCAAACTCAAAGAACTTGGCAGCGCCTGCAAATTCAATATCATCGATAAAGTCTGCTTCAGGGTTGAAACCAAACAAGTCAACCGTCATTTGACAGGCAATAAACTTAACCTCTGCTTCCTGACACATTTCACGCAAATCTGGAATGGTAGCCACGCCATTGTTTGCAATTGTTTTCTTCATCAGGGTTGTAGCCAGGTTTTCATAGCCTGGAATGATGGCCTGAATAGCATTAGGGATGTTCCAGTTAATGCCTCTGAACCAGGCAGGCCCTACCGGCATTTTCATAGGCATGCCCGGATTACCCAAAGGACTAACTTTCAGGCAGCTGAGGTCTTTTTTCAGCATTTGCAAGCCATAAAAGGTAAAGAATACTTCTACTTCGTAATCCAGTGCCGCAGCAGTTGAAGCCAGGATAAAAGGAGGATAAGCCCAGTCCAGGGTTCCTTTTGTAGCGATAATCGCCAATTTCTTCTGATCAGACATGTTTATAATCTCTCGTAAAACGGGTTTTCAAAAAGACGCAGGCTGCTAGTATACCAAAGAACAGTAGTAAATAATATTCTAATCCACTACTGCGGCAAGCCACGCCCAGATAGCCACAAGCCCCCCCTGCAAGAAACTGGAACAAACACAAGAAGGCGGGGTTTTTATGCCTTCGCCGTCCCGGGCTGCACAACCGGATAACCCGACTGATACCAGCGGACAATTCCACCACTTAAGTTAAGTGCTTCAATGCCTGTATTTTGCTTAACGAATGCACAAGCCTGCCCAGAACGTGCTCCAGTACGACAATAAAATACAATGGTTTCATCAGTGGGCAAGTCATTTAAGCGCGCTGGCAATGTATGCAACGGCATGAACTCTCCATTCTCTATAATACCCTGATTATATTCAGCTTCTGAACGAACATCGATTAATTTTACTGGCTCTCCACTCTCCAGCATTTCCTTAAGTCCATTCGCATCGATTTCTTTTATTCCAAACACATTAGCCTCTATATTCGTATATATTAATACACTAATATATACTGCTTTAATAGCCACTGTCAAGAGTCTGCCCAGAGACATTCGAACGATAACTTCATGACAAACTCTCCACTATTATTTGATTTTATCTGCCAGAACAAATACAGGTATTCTTTGATTCCCACCGATCCCCAGCCTATCCAGAGATGAACTTTCTACGTACTATAGATGTCTCTGAGCGTACAGCATTGAGCAAGAAAGAAGGGAGATTTACAATGCCAAGACAACTCACAACACGGTTTATCTGGCTGCCAACCCTGTGGCTACTACTTATTACTGTCCTGGTTAACTCCACTACCCCATCTGCCTATGCCGAATTAAATCTTGAACTACCTGACTTAAACCTTCCAGAAATAGGCACATCAACGGCAACGATCTCACAAGATACAGCACTGGGTCTAAAAATAGTCCGCAACTATCGTAAGCATCTTCCCGTTGTTGAAGATCCGGAACTGAATAGCTGGTTACAATCAATAGGAAGACAACTAGCAAACAAAGCCCCCACACATGGCAAACTCTACTTTCTGCTGGTAAAGAATCCAGAAATCAACGCTTTTGCAACACCAGGAGGAGTTATTGTTATCAATACAGGGCTGATTCTTCACTCCGACAGCGAAAGCGAACTGGCTGCCGTTATGGCGCACGAAATAGCACATATTACGCAAAATCATATTGCACGCAGAATCGCAGATGCAAAAAGCAATGTGCTTGGAACCAGCGCTGCTATTCTCGCTGGTCTGGCGGCCAGCAGCCGTAGCCCCGACGCTGCAAGTGCCATCATCTCCACAACCATTGCTGCCCAGCAACACAACCAACTCGCTTTTTCAAGGGAAATGGAAGCTGAAGCGGATCGGGTCGGTATCCGTATCTTGAATTATTCCGGCTTTAAAGCCAGTGGCATGCCTGGTTTCATAGAAAAGCTCGACCGGCTAAACGACAACCCCAATGCCCAACTCACCAAATATCTCCTCAGTCACCCATTATCAATAGAACGCCTCAGTGATACACGTAGCCGAGCACAACGGCTTGGCAACCGGGGCAGGGATGATATCAGCTTTTTTTACGCACGGGAGAAAATAAGAGGCCTTATGAGTACAGGTCTACAAGCACAAACACCTTCATTGCCAAACCAGCGTATTACTCGATATTCCCAGGCTATTAAACTAATAAGCAGAGGAAAGAATAACGCTGCACTCCAGTTACTGGAAAAAAAGAATAACAATGCTCATCTTGCAGAGACCCTGGCAACAGCCCAGGCGCTGAATAACACCCGGCAGCATCAAAAAGCCATTTCACTCTTACAACCACTTGCCATCGCCCGCCCAGGAGAACAGGCTATCCTGGTTCCGCTGGCAAACGCCCTGCTTGCAACCGGCAAGGCACAAGATGCATGGAACGTGCTAAAAGCAGTCGTTCCTTCTGAACAAACCAGTCTCAACTTTTTTGAAATCAAACAAGAGGCTGCCAAAGAAATGGGCTATATTGCTGATGCTTATATTGCATCAGCGGAAAGGAATATCCGCATGGGAGAATCCCGGCTTGCAATCTCCCAGTTACAGCAAGCCATAAAATTACAAACAGTCAGCGCTCAAGACATCTCCCGTCTACAATCAAAGCTCAATAGGATCCAGCAGCAATAAGTGTGCTCCATCTGCTGATATATTAGTACATTCTAATAGTCTTGATGTATGTCAATATAGTTGCGTACGCTGGGATTTTATCCTAGTATGAAGCCATTGGAGGATACAACACCCACATGTGCTTATTTTTTATTAGCGCATCACATTAAACCTATCATAGAAAAACTGGAGCAAACTATGCGGAAAAAGTTTCGCCTGTTAGTAACATCTGCAAGCGCTGTTGCCATTGCAGCAGTCATAGGGATAACAACAACAAACAATGCTATCGCTGAGGGCAAAGCCTCCTCGTCACTTGAAGAAGGCAAAGAACTGGCTTTTAATCGTAAGAAAGGCAACTGTCTGGCTTGCCACCGGATTACGGGCAAAGACATGGAAGGGACCATCGGCCCTCCACTCATTGCAATGAAATCACGTTTCACCAAAGATGCCCTGAAAGCACAGATAGCAGAGCCCAGGACTAAAAACCCAAACACTATTATGCCCCCCTTTGGCACACATGCAATCCTGTCTGACAAGGAAATAGACAAGATCGTTGAGTATGTCCTCAGCCTTTAAGTGGCACGCAATATTGAATTACAAGATTTGGAGTATTAATCAATGAGAAAAGTATTAACTATTGCTGCTACCGCGCTAGCATTAGGTCTGACACCTATAGCAAGCCTACAGGCAGCGCCAGCAGATGACTTGAAAGCCTTTCAGGAGTATTTCAAAAAGAAATTTCCCGATGTCCCTTTTGAGGAGTACAAAAACGGTGTCTATGCCATAGACGAGGCATCACGTGAACAGTGGGAGGAAATGGAAGAATTTCCTCCTTATGAGCTTGCTATTGATGACGGCAAGGCTTTATGGGAAAAGAAGTTTGCCAATGGCAAATCCTATGCGGACTGTTTGGGTGATGTAACTGCGATCCGCGGCAAATATCCGCATTATGACGAAAAAAGCGATGATATCGTAACTTTGGAAGGCGCACTTAACAAATGCCGTACCGATAACGGTGAAGAGCCACTGAAGTGGAAAAAAGGTAAACTGGCCAAACTCTCTGCCTATGTCGCCTCTGAGGGTCGCGGTGGAAAAGTTGATGTAAAAATACCTAACGAAAAAGCTGAGGCCTGGTATAACAAAGGCAAGAATTTTTTCTATGCCAAGCGTGGGCAACTCAACATGGCATGTGCAGACTGCCATGTCTACTATGCCGGGCAGAATATCCGTGCAGACAAGCTAAGCCCCGCATTGGGTCATACGACCCATTTCCCTGTATATCGCTCCAAATGGGGCAACCTGGGTAC
>WFWY01000012.1 GCA_015490895.1 Thiotrichaceae bacterium
ACTCTGATCAAGTCCCAGTCGTTTTCCTGAGGCTGAAATATCGCCATTTTTTCGCTATAAAAGTGACCAATAGAATGACTATTGCTAACGTTTCTATCAAAAAACTAACGAATTTCATCTCACAGGAAATTCGACCGGACTTAATCAGAGGCTCCTTAAGCTGCGCTATGCCATTAGGCATAACGGTCTTACCAAGCCCAGATTTTTGAACGGGATGAAAACCATCTGCTTTCTCGAACTGGGTACACAGAAATAGCATAGCACTGCTGAAAGTCATTTTTACGCGCATAAAAGTGATAATTTAATCATTTTTATGCGCGTAAAAGTGTATAATCATGTCTTTTTATACATTTATACAATAGATAGTTTCTATGAAACGGGTCCTGCTTGATAAACTAATTGCCTGGAAGCAGAAAGCGCAGAGAAAACCCCTGGTGATTGATGGCGCCAGGCAAACCGGAAAAACTTATTTGCTGAAAGAATTATTTGGCCGTCAGTTCAATGCGATACTACATCTGGATTTTCTGGAAAACCCTGCTTTGTCTACGATATTTGCTGATTCACTGAACCCCCGTGATCTGATAATGAATATCGAGTTAATGACAGGGCAAGTATTTAATCCCGATACGGATTTGTTAATCCTTGATGAAATTGGGGAATGTCACAGAGCAGTCACTTCACTAAAATACTTTGCTGAAAAAGCGCCCCGGATGTTTGTTGCGGCCAGCGGTTCCAATATTGGCCTGTTAAATTCATTCCCCGTTGGCAAGGTTGAGTTACATCATTTACGCCCCCTGACTTTTCATGAGTTTTTATGGGCATCCGGGAATACAGCACTCATTCACGCCTTTGAGAACCAGCTTAACTCGTCTGCGGCGCATGCCCAGTTATTGACACAATTAACCGATTATTATTTCACGGGTGGCATGCCAGAAGCAGTAGCCAGCTGGTTTGAGCTGGAAGGCAGCAGTATTTTGCAGCGCACACAAGCAGTTTCCATGATTCACGCTAACCTGATTGATGGCTATCAACATGATTTCGGTAAATACCCCGGTAAGCTGGATGCACAACTTATTGCGGCTGTTTTTACCCATATTCCTGCACAGCTTTCGGCGGTGAGAAATGAGTCTGTTAAGCGGTACCGGTTCAAGGGGGTGTATAAGAACAAATCACGTTATGCTGACTTTGAAAATGCGATTTCGTGGCTACACCGTTGCCGTCTGGCCTTACAAAATTATCCTGTGGAAGGTTGCCCAAAATCACCTCTGGCTGCTTATAAAAAACCAAACAAAGTGAAGTTATTCCTGTTTGATACCGGTTTGCTCAATCATATGCTGGCAACGACTTACCGCGAAATAAAGCAACAGACATATGAGTACAAGGGTTATGTTGCTGAGAATTTTGTGCAGCAGGAACTTGCTGCTCTGGGTATTGAGCCAAGCTTTTCATGGGGAAGTGCACGTGCAGAAATTGAGTTTGTCATTAGCAACGATGAGGGAAAGATTATCCCGGTCGAGGTAAAAAGCGGAAGACGTACCCGGGCAAAATCGTTACAGTCCTATATCAACAAATGCAAACCACACAAAACTATCAAACTGACCGGTACGCAGGGCTCACCCGCCAGTGAAAGAGCGCATATTGTTATGCCCCTTTATTATGCTGAATATCTGCTGCAATACTCTAATGATTAACTCTTTCACTGTCCACATTAGCATACCACGGTTGTCTATATAATGGCTGTCCATGTAAGGACAACGACATCCTGGATCATCCACAGGCTGCCAGGATTTCCCCGATCTCATCGCTGAGTAGTTACGATCATTTAATATGAAAAAATAAAGTCAACGTAGCTCATATGTAATGCGGGTGATAACCGTTCAGACCCCACCTCGCTCCCATGCTCCAGCGTGGGAGCGTCAATCCGCCCAACCGTCCGTGTTGGTTCCCACGCGGGAACCAGGGGTCAATCATTGTCATTACCCGGCGTAATGATACGCAATGCTGTAAGTTGTTGATTATTATGTCTGTGGCAGCAGGGATGCTGCCGCAGAGCTTATCGGGATGTATTCATAGCGTTTCTTTCGGCATGGATTGACACAGGAGCGCAGCCTCACTACAATAAAAAGTGATTAATCACTCACTTTATTGTAGATCTAATATGGGTAAACCACACCAACAACGCAAGCAGGAAATTATTCAAAGCACCCTGGCATTGGCGGCAGAACTAGGGGTGAAAAAAGTCACCACACAGGCGATTGCTGACCGGATTGGTGTCGCACAGGCTACCATTTTTCGTCATTTTAAAACCCGTGATGCCATTTTTGCAGAGGCGATTGCATGGCTGGCTGATCAGTTATTTCTTGTTTTGTCCAACTGCTTTCAGAGCCAGCAGGATGCTGATCAGCGATTGCAGCAGCTGGTTCACCGTCAGTTGCAGTTTATTAGTGAACACAAGGGATTGCCGCGTCTGCTGTTCTCGGATCGACTGCACCTGGAGTCGCCCGCCTTAAAACAGGCGGTACAAACGATTATGCAGCACTATACGCGGGAAGTTGCAAAGCTGATTGAGGAAGGCGTAGACAGTGGACACTTCAGGCAAGACCTGGATGCCATGCAGTCTGCTGGATTTATCGCGGCATTAATACAGGGGCTGGTGATGCGCTGGTCCATTTTTAATTTTGATTTCGATCTGGAGCAAGAGGCAAAACCGCTCTGGGATTTTATTGATTCTGCACTACGTTGATTCAGAACCCGTGACTTCACTGCGCTACACAGAAGTCACAGGCTCGGCGTATTGCTGTACCGAATGTAACAAGACCAAGGAGAAAAATAATGGGTAAGATTTGCTGGATACTGGTGCTGGTTTTATTGCTGGCACTGGGGCTATTAAGTTATACCTTTCTGGTGAAAGGAGAAACCGTGGCTGCCCGTGATGGGCGCTCAGTCATCGTATTGCCGGAGGGGGAACGTGATCTGGTATTAAGCGAGATGCGGGCATTCCTGACAGCCGTACAAGGCATTGTCACGGCGACCAGCAGTGGTGATTTTGCAACCGTTGCCACACATGCCACAGCAGTTGGCTTTGCTGCTCAGCGGGGCGTCCCCCCTTCCCTGATGAAAAAGCTGCCACTGGAATTTAAAATGCTGGGAGCCACGACACACAAGGCATTTGACCAGCTGGCTCTGGATGCCAGGGCGCTTGAGGATAAAGAACAAACACTGGAACAACTGGGTGAGCTGATGCAAAACTGTGTCGCCTGTCATGCCACTTACCGGATTGATCCTGAATAATGAAAAATATCCTGAAAAGATCAGTCATCTTGCCTCTTATTGTGGCATTGGCTGTGGCTCTGGTTGTCTTCAAGGTAAAGACCAAACCACCGATCTCACATGAAAAACTGGCGTTTCCCACCCGAACGGTCAAGGTTATCAGTGCCAGAAAAATCCCGTTTCGCCCTCGTGCCATTGCTTATGGAAATGTCGAACCCGCTATCCTGCTAAAAGCCAAGGCCGAGGTGAGTGGCAAAATATCCTACCTGCACCCGCACTTAAAAAAAGGCGACAGTATAGCAGCAGGTGAGGTGGTACTGAGGATTGATCCAACCACTTTTGAGTTCTCACGTGAACAAAGTAAAGCGGGTCTGGCTGGCAGTCATTCTTCACTGAAACAGTTGCAAACAGAGGAGAGAAGCACGGTGCGTTCGTTGAAAATTGCCCGTGAAAACCTGCGGGTTGGTGAAAAGGAGCTGGCACGGGTTCGCAAGATTTGGGACAAACGCCTGATTGCTCGCTCAGCCGTGGATGCAGAGGAGCAAAAAGTACTGCAATTGCGTCAACAGGTTGAAGAACTACAGGGGAAACTGGACAGCTTTGCCAGTCGTAAAGCCACGATTGAATCGCAGATCAAGCAATCCAAAACACAACTGCAACAAAGCGAAGACACTTTGGGACGCACCACCATACGCCTGCCGTTTAATGCGCGTATTGGTGATGTTTTTGTTGACAAGGATGAGTTTGTCCCAACCGGAGGTGTCTTGTTTGAAGCGCTGGGTACAGAGGCTGTGGAGATTGCTGCCCAGTTGCCCACACGTCAGTTTCGCCCCTTGCTGATGGGGCTGGATAATGCCGTTTTTAATCTGGAAAACCCACAGGGCTTGCAGGACGCTCTACAACAGTTGCAGCTACAAGTACAGGTGCGACTGGTTGGGGAAGAAGGGATCGCTGCCAGCTGGCAGGGTCAGTTGCTGCGTATTGGTGAATCTATTGACCCCCTGCGTGATACGATTAGTCTGGTTGTCGCCGTCAACAAGCCTTATGAAGGCGTGATCCCCGGCACGCGTCCACCGTTATTGAAAGGCATGTATACCGCGGTAGAATTTGTAGCTCCGGCACAGGCACAGTGGGTCGTACCCAGAAAGGCTATCCACCAGGGACGCGTATATCTGGCGAGCAAGGAGAACCGTCTGGAAATTCGCCCGGTGACGGTTTTGCACCGGCAAGGTGATCTGGTCGTACTCGGTGAAGGTCTTGATGCCGGGGATCGGGTGATTGTAACGGATGTGATTCCGGTGATAGAAGGCTTGCCACTTAAGGTCATAGAGGATAACAGCGATGCAGAGGTTCTGAGAAACCGTGCAGCAGGTACGAAGCTGCCACACATACCGTCAGAGTCAGAGGCACAGCCATGATTCGCTATTTTGCCCGGCACCCCACGGCCAGCAATATCCTGATGATGGCCGTTATTGCCCTGGGGCTGGCATCACTGGGGCAGCTAAACAAGGAATCTTTTCCGCAATTAAAACCCAGCAAGGTACAGGTCACTGTGGTTTATCCGGGGGCAAGTCCGGGAGATGCAGAAAATGCCCTTTGTAACCCACTGGAAGATGCAACAGATGGTATTAGTTTCCTTGAGGAACAGGTTTGTGATGCGCGTGACAATATGGCGATTTTTACGCTGGAGATGCAGGAAGCCGGGAGTATTCGTGAGTTTACCGATGATATAAAGACCGCGATTGATGGTATCCAGAGCTTTCCGGATAACGCCGAAGACCCGGTGATTAAACAATTAGGGCGAGTCAACCCTGTCGCCAATGTTGCCATTACGTCAGACAAGCTCACCACTGCCGAATTAAAGGCACTGGCAGAATATTACCGCAACCGCCTGCTGGCCTTGCCAGAAATTCCCATTGTCACTGTGGAAGGGTTTTCCACGCATCAGTTGCAGGTGTTAATCCCTCCGGACACGCTGAAAAAATATCAGCTCAGTGTGCAAAATATAGCGAACCTTATTGCAGCACAAGCGCTGGAGCTCCCCGCAGGGACACTGGAAAGCACTGAAACCTATTACCAGATTCGCTTTGACAATGCCCGTAAAACTGCCCAGGAACTGGCTGACCTGGTTATTTTAAATACGGCACAACATGGTGAAATAAAACTGGGCGATATTGCCGAGATACGTGACACGTTTGAAAAACCGGAACAACGTATCGAACTGGATGGCAAGCCTGCTGCTCTGCTAAAGGTCAGCAAAAATACCATTGATGACACCCTGAAGGTGGCCGATACACTGATCAGTTTTGTTGCAGCAGAAAATGCCCGTTTGCCTGCCGGTACACAACTGACCGTGGTTAATGACCAGTCTACCTCTGTACGAGACCGCTTACAGTTGTTATTGAAGAACGGCTGGCAGGGCTTGCTGCTTGCCAGCTTTGTTCTGCTCCTGTTTTTTAGCTGGCGCTACAGCTTCTGGATTGCTGTGGGGCTGCCGGTTTCTTTTCTCGGTGGTCTGGCGTTGATGGTCGTGTTTGGCATCAGTATCAATATGATCTCCATGGTCGCCCTGCTGATGGCCATCGGTATTCTGATGGATGATGCGATTGTCCTCTCAGAGAGTATTGATCATGAATACCAGAAAGGAAAACCACCACTGGAAGCTGCGATTGATGGCACAAAAAAGGTCTTTCGTGGTGTTTTCTCATCCTACCTGACCTCGACACTACTGTTCGGCAGTCTACTCATGATGAAAGGTGACATGGGGCAGGTGCTGGGGGTGCTGCCAGTGGTTTTGCTCTCTGTACTCACCATTAGCCTGATAGAGGCTTTTCTGGTGTTACCCCATCATCTCAAACAATCCTTGCTGCACCGCCACCAGAAAACCCCCGCCCGCTGGCGACTGGCGTTTGAGAAACGCTTTAACAAAATACGACATCATATCGGTGCCGGTGCCCAGCTTGCCATGCGCTTTCGCTATCTGACCGTAGGTATTGCCCTGGCTCTGTTGGTGTTTTCAATAGGGCTTATTGCGACTGGCATGGTTAAATTCAAGGCCTTTCCGGATCTGGAGGGTAATAACTTTGAAGCCAGGGTACTATTACCCCAGGGTACACCACTGGCGGAGACCGAACGTGTTGTACAGGTATTGCTACAGGCACTGGAGAAAACCAGCAAAGCCCTGAGCCAACAGGAAAGTGAACCGCTGGTTAAACATATTCAGGTGTCTTATGGCAAACATGCGGATGTGCCGGAAAATGGCTCACACCTGGCTACCCTGAGTATTGACTTACTGAATACAGAAAAGCGGCACACCCGTATTCCTGAGCTGGTTGCCCACTGGAAACAGCACACACCACCCTTGCCGGATGTGGTCAATATTCAATACAAGGAAGCCAGAGTAGGGCCTGCCGGGCGAGCCATCCATGTGCGTTTGCAGGGTGAGGATCTGCAGCAGCTCTCAAAGGCTTCATGGGAGGTGCAAAACTGGCTGCGGGGCTATGCCGGTGTAACCAACCTGCTGGATGACCTGCGCCCGGGGAAACCCCAGTTTATCATCACATTAAAACCTGGCGCACTGGCAGCAGGTGTGGATTCAGCCAGTATTGCCAGCCAGCTACGCGCAGCCTATCAGGGCATACAAATTGACGAGATTTACCATAAGCGGGAAGCCTACGAAATCATTGCCCGGCTGGATAGCGAAGCACAACAGGCTCTCAGCGACTTTGATAATTTTAGTGTGTTTTCCCGAAGCGGCGAGATTATCCCCCTGAGCAGTGTTGCCAGTGTGACGGAAACACGGGCATTTGCCCGCATTGGTCATGTCAACCACCAGCGCACCGTCAATATCTATGGCGATGTTGAAGCCAGTATTGCCAATACCTCTGAAGTGATCAGGGGCTTGCAGGAAAACTTTCTGGGAGAGCTGCAACAACGCTACCCCGCGATTCATTTTGCACTAAAAGGCGAAGTCGAAGGTGGCACAGAAACCAAAAGCTCTATTCTCAGAGGCTTTGGGTTGGGCGCCTTCGGTGTATTCTTGTTACTGAGCCTGCAATTTCGCAACTATCGTGAGCCTTTAATCGTCATGATCAATATTCCCCTGGCGTTAATTGGTGCGATCTGGGGGCACTTTATCATGGGGCTGGATTTCACTCTGCCCAGTATGATTGGCTTTGTCTCTCTGGCGGGTGTGGTGGTGAATGACTCTATCCTGCTGGTAGAGTTTGTGAAATACCATGTCAAGGAAGGTATGGCACTCCATAGTGCTGCACGCCAGGCGGTACATGACCGCTTTCGGGCCATTTTTCTCACCTCTGTGACCACTATTGCAGGCATGACCCCGCTGCTGTTTGAAACCAGCTCCCAGGCATTGATACTGGTACCACTGGTGACCAGTATTGTGTTTGGTATGCTCACGTCAACTTTGTTAATCATGCTGGTTTTGCCCGCCATGTACGCCATCATGGAAGATAGCGGATTTGTGCGTTTATCACTCCCGAAGGCTGACAGCTCCGGTGTGCGAGCATAAAGCCTGTACAGACAACCCATATGGCAGCGCATCCCCGATAACCGAAAACTTGATCCTGACTTGACTCACCCGAAAAAAAACTTGACCTGTGTGTAACGCACAGGTTCTACACTTAGGGCGACTCATACAACAACAGAACAAAAAACAAACACACCAGGAAACTCTGGTTGACTCTGAGCGGTGCTCCCAAAAGGCGAGCTTCAGGACACACCGTGATGACAAGATCAGGGACTCCCTTATGAAAGGTATACAGGAGAATTCGTATGGCGCATCAACAACACGAAGCAATGAAAGACCCCGTTTGTGGTATGCAGGTTACCCGGGAAAGTGACTATCACACTCTCTACCAGGATGAGACGGTTTATTTTTGCAGCCAGCATTGCCTGGATAAATTTACCGCCAATCCGGATCCGTACCGCTCACCGGCAGCCGATGCAGATAGCGGCCATTCGTGTTGTGGCGGGCATCCGCAGCCAGCCAGTGTGAATACACTCACCGATAGCAATGCCATCTATACCTGCCCCATGCATCCTGAAATACGCCAGCAGGGTCAGGGTGCCTGCCCCAAATGTGGCATGGCTCTGGAGCCTGAGGCGGCTCCCGTTCTGAACACCAAAATCCAGTACACCTGCCCCATGCACCCTGAAATCATCCAGGATGAACCCGGCTCCTGTCCCAAATGCGGTATGGCACTGGAGCCTATGACGGTGACGCTTGAGGAAAAAAATGAAGAGCTGGATGATATGTCACGTCGCTTTCGCTATAGCCTGATTCCAACCATTCTGGTTTTTACCCTGGCGATGGTAGCCGACCTGATGCCGCAATGGTTGCCCGACGGTCTCTCCATGAAAACCGTGCAATGGATCCAGTTTATTCTCGCTACACCGGTTGTATTGTGGGGAGGATGGCCGTTCTTTGTTCGTGGCTGGCAATCCGTTGTCACCTGGAACCTGAATATGTTTACCCTGATTGGCATGGGTGTGGGGGTCGCCTGGGCATATAGTGTGGTTGCCCTGCTCTTTCCGGGTATTTTTCCTGTTGCCATGCAACATGAAGGCGGTACAGTACCCGTGTATTTTGAAGCCGCTGCCGTGATCACCTTACTGGTTCTACTCGGTCAGGTACTGGAGCTCAGGGCTCGCAGCAGCACCAATGCCGCTATCCGGGCACTGCTGGAGCTGGCTCCTAATACTGCACGCCGTGTAGATGCCGATGGCAACGAAGAAGATGTGCCACTTGAACTTATCCAGCAAGGTGATTTATTACGGGTACGCCCTGGAGAAAAAATTCCGGTGGATGGTATTGTCGTTGAGGGTGACAGTAATATTGATGAGTCCATGATTACAGGTGAACCCATCCCGGTGGCCAAACAGGCCGGCGATAAAATCATTGGAGCAACCGTCAACGGTACCGGTAGCCTGGTCATGAAGGCTGAAAAGGTAGGTGCAGACACCCTGCTCTCGCAGATTGTCAAGATGGTATCCGAAGCGCAACGTTCACGCGCTCCGATACAAAAGCTGGCGGATCTGGTCGCTGCCTACTTTGTCCCTGTGGTGGTGGCTGTCGCCATTATCACCTTCTTTGTCTGGTGGTATTTTGGCCCCACGCCTGCCCTGGCCTACGCCGTCATCAATGCCGTTGCTGTGCTTATTATTGCTTGTCCCTGTGCGCTGGGGCTTGCTACACCCATGTCGATTATGGTGGGCACGGGAAAAGGTGCATCTGCGGGTGTATTAATCAAAAATGCCGAGTCACTGGAGATTATGGAGAAGGTTGATACGCTCGTTGTTGACAAGACCGGCACCCTCACTGAAGGCAAGCCACGCCTGTCTCGTGTTATTGCCAGCGGCACGCTTGATGAAGATGCCCTGTTGCAAGCCATTGCCAGCCTGGAGCAGGCCAGCGAACACCCTCTGGCAGAAGCGATTGTTGCTGCCGCCAGGGAAAAAGGACTCTCTCTGGATAAAGTTACCGACTTTGAGTCTCTCACCGGGCGGGGTGTCAGTGGCATTGTCAATGGGCAACAAGTCGCTATTGGCAACAGAAAACTGTGTGATGAACTGGGGATCGGCGCTGAAGTGGAGGCAGCCAGGTTACCCGAACAGGCCGATAAGCTACGTCTGGATGGACAGACCGTCATGTTTGCCATCGTTGATGGCAAAGCCGCCGGGCTGATCAGTGTCGCCGACCCGGTAAAAGCGACCACTCCTGCCGCCATTGAGGCACTGCACAAAGAAGGCCTGACCATCGTTATGCTCACCGGCGATAACCGGAAAACAGCCGAAGCCGTGGCCAGGCGTTTGGGAATTGACGACATCAAGGCCGATGTCTTGCCGCACCAGAAAGCCGAAGTCGTCAAGCAGTTACAGGCGGATGGACACGTGGTCGCCATGGCAGGTGATGGCATCAATGATGCACCTGCCCTGGCTCAGGCTCAGGTCGGTATTGCTATGGGTACCGGTACCGATGTCGCCATGGAAAGTGCAGGAGTGACCCTGGTCAAGGGTGATCTACAAGGCATTGTACGTGCCAGACGCTTAAGCCGTTCGGTCATGAAAAATATCCGCCAGAACCTGTTTTTTGCGTTTATTTACAACTCTCTGGGTGTCCCTATTGCTGCCGGTGTTCTCTACCCCTTCCTGGGCTTGCTCTTATCGCCCATCATTGCTGCCGCAGCGATGAGCTTCAGTTCGGTATCCGTTATTGGTAACGCCTTGCGACTGAGAAACACCAAGCTCTAAAAGCGCCTGCCCTGATGCACTGAATTGATCATCAGGGCTTTTTTATCTCATCCCTCTCCACTCACCGTAAAATACGCCGATATTAACTCTCTTGCGGAGCAAGCCCTCTCAGACAATAGCGATATTTCAGCCTCAGGAAAACGACTGGGACTTGATCAGAGGCTCCTTAAGCGCCTCAGGCAAACGCCGGGGTCTAAAACTCCCGGCATCAATGCTGACCAGGCCAATATTGGCCTGTGTGATCCGCTGTTCCTTATTGTTCACGGTTTTATAAATGTGCTGCAAGCACCGGATATGCGTCTTGCCATAATCGGTAATCTCGACTGTGACTGACAGCTGGTCATTAAATAGTGCCGGTAGAAAATACTCAATCTCGACCGAGCGTACAACGAAAATGAGATTGTATTCTGCACGTAACTGATCCTGCTCAAACCCCAGCTCTCTGAGCCATTCTGTTCGGGCGCGTTCCATGAACTTGAGGTAATTGGCGTAGTAGACGATGCCTCCTGCATCCGTGTCTTCATAATAGACGCGGACAGGTAGCGCGTAGGGTGCTTTATTTACCGGTGTCAAACAAGTCTCCTGCCTGTGGGCTGCTGTGATAGGTAAGACCAAAGTGCTCCCATGCACGGCGTGAAGCTACTCGACCCCGTGTCGTCCGTATCATATAGCCTTGCTGAATCAAAAAAGGCTCCAGTACGTCTTCTATGGTACCACGCTCTTCACCAATGGCAGCAGCCAGGCTGTCCACGCCAACGGGGCCACCTTCAAACTTTTCAATTATTGCCAGTAGCAAACGACGATCCATGTGATCAAAACCTTGCTCATCGACATTTAGCATATTTAAGGCGCTGTCCGCAATTGCGCCGGTTATATGTCCATCTTCCTTGACCTGGGCATAATCACGTACACGCCTTAACAAACGATTGGCGATACGCGGGGTACCTCTGGAACGCCTGGCAATTTCTGTGGCTCCGGCAGTATCAATAGATACCTTTAGTATCGAGGCAGAACGTTGCACAATCGTTGTCAGGTCGGCGACATTATAGAACTCCAGCCGCTGTACAATCCCAAAACGGTCACGCAGGGGAGAGGTTAATAGTCCCGCCCGTGTGGTCGCACCTATTAGCGTAAAGGGTGGCAAGTCCAGCTTGATCGAGCGCGCTGCGGGGCCTTCCCCTATCATAATATCAAGCTGAAAGTCCTCCATTGCCGGATATAGTATTTCTTCAACCACTGCACTCAAACGGTGAATTTCATCCACAAACAGAACATCATGGGGCTCCAGGTTGGTCAGCAAGGCGGCCAGATCACCTGCTTTTTCCAGCACCGGGCCGGAGGTCTGGCGCAGGTTGGCGCCCATTTCGTTTGCGATGATATGCGACAGCGTTGTTTTTCCCAGACCCGGGGGGCCAAAAATCAAAACATGATCCAGCGCTTCTATCCGGCCTTTGGCGGCCTGGATGAAAATTTCCATCTGGTTTTTAACAGTAGGCTGTCCAATATAGTCAACCAGTGTCCGTGGACGGATATGTTCTTCATTGAACAATTCATCCGGACGGGTTGCTGCACTGATAATACGTTCGTCTTCCATTAGCCAGGGCTCCTCGACAAGACAGAGGAAAAGTGGCAAGGGTGTTTTTTGGTGCGACTCTTCATCCTGAAATCCTCAGCTGGAGAGGGTAGCGTGTGCGGCTGTGGTGGTTCAGGGCAAGGCGTAACCGTGCGGAAGGCTCATTCCCTTGCAAGAAGTTGCAACGCAGGCATGCAGCATCACCGTTGTGCCATCTGCCCGGTAACGGTCTCACCCATTGAGTGAAGCCTGTATAAGCACTGTTTTCATGTAAAATCATAAGCTTGATATTGACTCGCGACGGTCAGCCAAGAAATTTAGGGTCATGCTCTGCCTGCCTTCACTGTATTCTCTCCATAAAGCGGTACATGCATCAGTACAACCACGACAACGTAAGCCTGTCCAGTTAGCCAAGACTGGCTTTTAACGCCTCACGAATCATATGCTCCACGGACAGGTCGTCAGTGGCAACCGCAGCGACCATACGGCTTGCCTGTGCAGGTTTATACCCCAACGCCAGTAATGCGTTTACGGCTTCCGCTTCCTTGCCTTTCCGGGTCTGTGGGAGGTCAGGTTGTGATGCTGTAGTCGTCGTGCTTGTGGCAACTTCCGGCAGCCGATCCCGCATTTCTATAATAAGCCGTTCTGCCGTTTTTTTACCAACACCCGGTAATTTGCACAAGCCGGTAACATCACTGGCATGAACGTATTGGGAGAATTCGATCACGGTCATTCCAGAGACTATTGCCAGCGCCATTTTGGGACCAACACCATTCACTTTCAGGAGTGCCCGAAACAGGCTGCGCTCGGATACGGAGCTGAAAGCATAGAGCGTTTGGGCGTCTTCCCTGACAATAAAATGTGTAAACAGGGTGGTTTCTGTATTGACTTCTGGCAACTCACCAAATGTCGTCATGGAGGCTTGCAGCTCATAGCCAACACCATTGACATCCAGCATCAATTCCGGAGGCTGCTTATAGAGAATAATACCGCGTAACTGACCAATCATTAAAAACGCCTGGCTGCTTGTCTGAGACGGTTATTAAACGCGAACACATGTGCATGACACAGCGCAACCCCTAGTGCATCGGCCTGATCCTCCTGCAGGTTACCCTGAATATTCAATAGTATTCTGGTCATATGTTGCACCTGCAACTTGTCTGCATTGCCTTTACCGACTATTGCCTGCTTCACTTCCCTGGGTGTGTATTCAGCAACGGGAAGCTGCTGCACGACTGCTGCACAAATCGCCGCACCCCGTGCCTGTCCCAGTTTCAGGGCTGCGGCCGGGTTTTTCGCCATAAATACATCCTCGATTGCCATTTGTACGGGAGCATAATCCCGGATCAGTGCCGCCAGCTCCGTATATATCTTGCCAAGCCTTTCAGGGAATTCGGCCTTGCCCAACCGGATACAACCACTATGGACATGACGGCTGTGCTGCCCATCACTATCAATCAGGGCAAAGCCTGTGAAGCGCGAGCCAGGATCTATACCCAGTATTCTGTGAGTCGTTGCACCTATAACATTTTCTCCATCACAGCATCGGGAATATCTGCGTTGGAGTATACTTCCTGTACATCATCCAGCTCTTCCAGGGTATCCACCAGGCGTAACAGCTTTTCAGCAGTATCCGCATCCAGTGGAGTCAGCGTATCGGCACGCATGGTTACTTCACTCTCCTCTGTATTGAAACCTGCTTCCTTGAGTGCTGCATTTACCGCGATAAACTCTGTCGGCGCACAAAGTACTTCAATACTCCCATCATCGTCAGTGATTACATCCTCTGCGCCTGCCTCCAGTGCGGCCTCCATGACCTTGTCTTCATCCGTGCCCGCAGGCAACATAAAGACACCAACTTCATTAAACATATAAGCGACAGAGCCATCCGTACCCAGGTTTCCACCTGCCCTGGTAAATGCGTGACGCACTTCCGAAACCGTACGATTCCGATTATCAGTCATGCAATCACACATGACTGCCACTCCGCCAGGGCCATAGCCTTCATAGCGAACCTCTTCGTAATCTGCGCCTTCGAGTTCTCCTGCTCCGCGTTTTGCGGCACGTTCAATAGTATCTTTGGGCATATTGGCAGCAAGTGCCTTATCTACCGCCAGACGCAAACGTGGATGAGCATTGGGATCAGATGTACTGCCTTCCCGGGCGGCCACCGTGATTTCACGGATAATCTTTGTCCAGACTTTTGCTCTTTTCTTGTCATTTGCGGCTTTTTTATGCTTGATATTCGCCCATTTACTATGTCCTGCCATATTCCCTACTCTAAAGTTATTGATTGACTGACTATTCACCCGGTGTATTTTTAAAAGCCGGAGGAATACATGATGGTCAGGGGCTTGCCCGGAAACAAATAAGCGACTGCAAATCCCATGAACATTATAATCTGAACTGATTGAAATCGTTAAATAGAACGACTATTCACCTCATTCAATAAACACAGCTTATAATATTCCTGTGATTTTCGTGACATTTCCTGTTCCCGGACAGCCTCCTGGCACGGATATTATCACATCCATTCTACAGATTACGCATTATCCCTTCGGATGTTGTCTGATAATCTGTTCCACTAATCACACGAAGCACACGATTATTGTGCAATAAAGGTTCGCTGATGATGCTAAAAAGTAAACCAGTTGTCATGACATTATCAGGACATGACCCCAGTGGGGGAGCCGGCATCCAGGCCGACATTGAAGCTATTCATGCCCAGGGCTGTCATGCCACGACGGTCATCACCTGCCTGACCGTACAAGACACCCGGAATGTTTATCAACTGGAGTCCGTGCCAGCGGAGCTGGTATGGCGTCAGGCCATCAGAATTCTCAACGATATGCCGATACAGGCTTTCAAAATCGGCCTGATTGGGAGTGAGCAACTGCTGGAGGTTATTGAGAAGATTCTTAGACTGGCACCAGATATACCGGTCGTGCTGGATCCCGTACTGACAGCCGGGGGAGGAAAGAAACTCAGCAAAAACACCCTGGAGCAAGCTATCTGTGACACGTTGCTGCCACTGGCCACCGTTATTTTGCCCAACATCCCGGAGGCACAACAGCTCAGTAAAAAACAGCATATGGGAGATGCTGCCCACTATTTCTACCAGCAAGGCTGTGACTATAGCCTGATCACCGGCACGCATTCTTCACATAACGCTGTCATCAATACGCTCTATCACAAAGGGCGCAAGCTATCTGAGTTATCATGGCCGCGACTACCACACACCTATCATGGATCCGGCTGCACACTGGCGAGCAGTCTCGCCGGCCTTATTGCCTCCGGACAACCCATGGGCGAAGCCGTCAGGCTGTCCCAGCAATATACCTGGGACAGTTTGCAACAAGCGACCTCCCAGAGCCGTGGGCAATGGATTCCCAACAGGTAGCCTGTGGCTGTAAGCACATCAGGATAAACCACTTTTTAGATAAACGGCTCTTCAATTTCACCTGCCCTGCGAGTAGAATGGCGAGGTGTTTATTTTCGTGACCTGATCTGGAGGAACACGTATTCAGGAAACTGTCTGCTATCAAATAATGACCAGATACTAACTTTCTGGTAGCAGCAAGATAAACACCACATGCATCAACCTGCATCTGTATTGAAGTTACGGACTCAGGGTCAATAAAAGCAATAATAATAAATATAAGGGCTGTTCTACTTCATGTCTGTTGCTGAAACCATTGTTTTCCCAAGCCTGGTCAAACGTCTGCTTGACCAGGGAATAATATCGCATGATAGTGCGACAGAGGCTGTGGCAGAAGCCCAGATGGAAAACACGCCGATTGCCACTTACCTGATGCAAAAACGTCTGGTTAGCCAGCAGGATATTGCCTTAACATGCAGCTCGGAATATGGGTTAAATATCGCTGATCTTGATGCCATTGAAATCACGGATGAGGTCAGATCCATCCTGCCTCTGGATAAGGCTCGAAAACTGCAACTGGTTCCCATTTTCAAACTGGGGAAAGGTATTCACGTTGGCGTAGCCGACCCGCATTACCTTTCCAACCTGGATGACATCAAGTTTGCGACCGGTCTGGTTGCAGAGCCGGTGATTGTTGAATACAACAAGTTACAGGCTCTACTGCGAAACAACACCGGGGAAAGCTCTGGAGATGCGGAGCGACTGGGCATGACCGTTTCCTCCAAAACAGCCGAGCAAGATCTGGCGATTGATACCTACGAAATGGAAAGCACGGAGGAGGAAGAGGAGGAAGACGACACCGGTATCGATATCATCAAGTTTGTGGACGAACTCCTGTTCCATGCGATTAAAAAAGGCGTGTCCGATATCCATGTCGAGCCCTATGAGAAGCTACTCCGCATCCGTTACCGTATTGACGGTATATTACAGGTCATCGCTACGCCCCCCAAGAAGATTTCACGGCGGCTTGCTGCACGGATCAAGGTTATGTCCCGACTCAACACGTCCGAACGCAGAAAGCCACAGGATGGACGTATTCACTTTAAAGTCGGTGATGACAAATATATCGACTTTCGTGTCAGTACATTACCCACACTGTATGGTGAAAAAATTGTTATGCGGATACTGGATTCTTCCAGCGCATCTCTTGGTGTTGACATGCTGGGCTTTGAACCTGAACAAAAATCAGCCCTGCTGGAAGCCCTGAAAAAACCGGATGGTATGATTTTGGTCACCGGCCCCACGGGTAGTGGTAAAACCGTCACCCTGTATACGGGATTAAATATTCTCAATACTTCAGAGAAAAATATTGCTACCGCAGAAGACCCCTCTGAAATTCAACTGCCGGGAATCAACCAGGTTAATGTTGATCCTACAGCGGGATTAACCTTTGCTGCCGCACTCAAGGCTTTTCTGCGCCAAGACCCCGATATTATTATGGTGGGTGAGATTCGGGATCTGGAAACTGCTGACATCTCTATGAAAGCAGCACAAACCGGCCACCTGGTGCTGTCCACCCTGCACACCAATAGTGCCCCGGAAACGCTTACCCGTATGATAAACATGGGGGTAAAGCCCTTCAATATTGCATCAACCGTACACCTGATTGTGGCACAACGCCTGGCTCGCCGGCTCTGCAAGGAATGCAAGGAGCCTATTGATATTCCTGAAGACGCACTCCTCTCTCTGGGCTTTAAAAAAGAAGATATTCCCACTCTTGAACTCTACGGGCCCGTTGGATGCAGTGCCTGTTCAGGCGGCTACAAGGGACGTGTGGGCATTTACCAGGTGATGCCTATTTCCAGCACGATGGGGCGCATGGTCATGGACGGGAAAAATGCGATGGATATCGCTGAACAAGCACAAAGAGAGGGCATCGCGGATCTACGACAATCCGCGATCAAGAAGGCTATGGATGGTGTTATTTCATTACAAGAACTAGAACGGGTAACCAAAGACTAATTATTATGGCAACTTCAACTACACAGACATCACTCGATCAACCCACTTTTATCTGGGAAGGAAAAAACAAGGATGGCGTTAAGATTCGTGGCGAAGACCGTGCCCTTAATGCCAATATGCTAAAAGCCACCTTGCGGCGCAAAGGAATCCGCATACGTTATATCAAGGAAAAACGAAAATCCCTGAACAAACAAAAGATCAAACCGGCCGATATTGCACACTTCGCAAGACAGCTAACCTCCATGATGCGCTCGGGCATTCCACTGATCCAGTCTCTGGATATTATTTCATCCGGCCATGAAAACCCGTCCATGCAAGACTTGATAAATGCCATTGCAAAGGATATTGCGGGCGGTAGTGATCTCTCCGGCGCCCTGGCAAAACACCCCAAATACTTTGATGAGCTTTTTGTCAACCTGGTCGGTGCCGGTGAAACCGCAGGTACGCTTGAAGATATGCTCGAGAAGGTCGCAACCTATAAAGAAAAAACCGAGAATATCAAGGCTAAAATCAAAAAGGCCATGATGTATCCATTGATGGTGATCATTGCAGCGGTCATTGTAACTTCCATTATGCTTATTTTTGTTATTCCTCAGTTTAAGGATCTGTTTGAAGGGTTTGGCGCAGATCTGCCTGCATTTACACAAATGGTTGTGGACATGTCAGAGTGGCTACAGGCCAAATGGTGGATCCCCCTGGGAGCTATCATTATCCTGGGGTTTATTTTTGGACAGGCACGACAACGCTCACCCAAATTCAACCACTTTTTAGACAGGCTATTATTGAAAGTACCTGTTTTTGGAAACCTGGTAAACAAGTCCTCCATTGCCCGCTTTGCCCGTACACTGGCAACCATGTCAGCCTCCGGTGTCCCGCTGGTTGAGTCTCTGGACTCCGTTGCAGGCGCAACCGGTAATATTGTCTATAAAGAAGCGACAATGGATATTAAAAATGATACCGCAAAAGGCGTACAACTCAATGTCGCCATGAATACCACTCAGGTTTTCCCTAATATGGTGATCCAAATGACCAAAATCGGCGAGGAATCAGGACGCATCGAAGACATGCTAAATAAAGTCGCTGACTATTTCGAAGAACAGGTAGATGACCTGGTTGATTCGCTCTCTGCACAAATGGAGCCTATTATCATGGGGGTACTGGGTGTTCTGGTCGGCGGCCTGATTGTTGCCATGTACTTGCCAATCTTTAAAATGGGTGCCGCCATCTAACTCACGTTAAGGAGCCTCTGATTAAGTCTGAGTGGAATTTCTCGAATGATAGAATTGTTCAGTTTTTGCTTAAAAATAGAGCTAATAGTCACTCTATTAGAGAGATTTTTAAGCAAAAAATGGGCGCTTCTAGCTTCGAGAAAACCGCTCACGGCTTATTCAGAGTCTCCTTAAGGAAATCCTGATTAAGTCCACGATTCATGAGAAAATAAACGCGTCAAAAAATGGATCTCAAAAATGAAACAAAGAAGCTTTGCTAGTCTTACCTACGAAAA
>WFWY01000013.1 GCA_015490895.1 Thiotrichaceae bacterium
ACTCTGATCAAGTCCCAGCCGTTTCCCTGAGGCTGAAATATCGCCATTATTTCGCTATAAAAGTGACCCATAGAATGACTATTGCTAACTTTTCTATCAAAAAACTGACGAATTTCATCTCACAGGTAATTCGACCGGACTTAATCAGAGTCTCCTAAAGTTCCAACCACAGCCTTCGAGACTTATTTCCTTTTTCTCCTGACAAGAAATCACAAACTAATAAAAATATGTTTTCACTGATTCGAAAAAATTCTCCTAAAAATATCAAAAATGACACGCTTTCCGGTTTGACCGTTGCCCTGGCTCTGGTGCCGGAGGCAGTTGCTTTTGCATTAGTGGCTCATGTACACCCTCTGGTAGGCCTGTATGCTGCCTTTATCATGGGGTTGCTAACAGCAATTCTGGGTGGGCGGCCGGGAATGATTTCCGGAGCCACTGGTGCCATTGCAGTCGTGGTCGTTGCACTGGTAATAAATCACGGTATTGAGTATCTCTTTGCTGCAGTCGTCTTAATGGGGCTGATTCAGATTCTTTTCGGTGTGTTGAGACTGGGAAAGTTCATCCGTCTGGTGCCACATCCTGTCTTTTTGGGTTTTGTAAATGGTCTGGCCCTGGTTATTTTTCTTGCCCAGCTGCAACACTTTAAGGTAGGAGATGAGACGGGTGCTGTGCACTGGTTGTCAGGTAATGCTTTGTACATTATGGTGGGATTAGTTGTACTTACTATGCTGATTATCGAGTTTTTGCCCCGCCTAACGACCGCTATTCCATCAACACTGGTTGCTATTGTGGTGGGTACCCTGATTACTATCGGGCTGGATCTGGATACACGCACGGTCGGAGATATGGCCTCCATCAAGGGTGGTTTGCCCCAGTTTCACCTCCCCGAGGTGCCGTTTGATCTGGAGACACTAAGGATCGTTTTGCCTTACGCGTTTATCATGGCAATGGTGGGTTTGATTGAAAGCCTGTTGACCCTGAATCTGGTTGATGAGCTGACAGAAACCCGAGGGCAGCCAAACCGGGAGTGTATCGGACAGGGAGTTGCAAACTCCGTGACAGGTGTCTTCGGAGGTATGGGAGGCTGCGCCATGGTGGGACAAAGTATTATTAATATCAAATCAGGTGGCCGTGGTCGGCTTTCTGGAGTTGTTGCAGCATTATTCCTGCTTAGCTTTATTCTGGTGGGGTCACCTTTGATCGAGCAGATTCCGATAGGTGTGCTGGTTGGGGTGATGTTTATGGTGGTTATTGGTACTTTCGAATGGTGCAGTTTTCGCTTGCTTGGAAAGATTCCCCTGCCTGATACCCTTATTGGTATTTCAGTTGCAGTGATTACAGTTTTTGCGGATCTGGCTATCGCTGTGATTACCGGTGTTATACTTTCGGCACTTGTTTTTGCCTGGCAACATGCTAAACAAATACATGCTGAGATTTCGGAGAATAAAATGGGTGGTAAGGTGTATAGCCTGAATGGCCCCCTTTTCTTTGCTTCGGTGCAGAATTTCCAGGAAATATTTGACCCAAAAAATGACCCGGATGATGTAGTGGTGGATTTCAAAAACTCGCGTGTGGCAGACCATTCGGCGATACAGGCGATTGATAAACTGGCAGAGCGTTATTTAAGAGAAGGCAAGCGGTTGCATCTTAAGCATGTGAGCCCGGAGTGCCGTTTATTGTTAAAAACGGCGGGGCACCTGGTGGAAGTTAACGTGGTAGAAGATCCTCAGTATCATGTCGCTGTAGATAAACGCGACTTTATAAGTTAAGGACTTGCAGTAGCTTCTCTATTCCCGGAATTCTCAGACACCTGGGAGTCGGTGGATTGCGTCTTTTCCCCTAAAACAGGCGTATAAATGAACTCGCTTTAAAGACGGACTTGCCAGTCTGGAGTGACGTTTGTAAAAAACCAAGGAGAAAAAATAAATGATGTGTCGTAAAAATTTGTTCAGCCTTATAATTGCATTAAGCTTTGTATTGCCTGCATCACTCAGTGCTGATGTGGCCGGGATTAAAAACGGCCATCAGATGGTAAAAGAAATAGCCGCTAACGTACACGATATTCATACGGCTGATTTAAAAAAAGAGATTGATTCGAACCCTGATCTGGTGCTTGTTGATATTCGAACCTATGGGGAGATTCGTTCGATGGGTGGCGCGATTGATGCCACGCAGAATGTCAATATCCCGCGTGGCTGGCTGGAATTCAGGATATCCGGGCAGGCTCAGAACAAAGACACACCTATTGTTGTTTACTGCGGTGGCAATATTCGCAGCCCTTTGGCCGCTTACACATTAACCCGGATGGGCTACACCAATGTACGTAACTACAGTGACGGGTTTTTAGGCTGGAAAAAAGCAGGTCTTCCTGTTGCCAGACCCTGATATGGTACTATGCTGGTACCATTTTGGTAGAGAACAGGTGCTGATAATGAAACGCTGGTTTTGGATTGTTGTGGTGTCCGGGTTACTTCACCCGGCAAGTTATGCTGAACAGGCTTCCGAGAGTATAGCTGGTTCAGCTGCTCCAGTGTCGACAAGTGTGGACAATATTAATACGCCAGCGTTGCAAGCCTTAATAAAGCAACAGAAGGATCTGGTGTTGATTGATGTGCGTACTCCCGGTGAAATTGGTGCATTGGGTGGGTCGATAGATTATCCGGGTGAAATCAATATCCCGCGTGGTTGGCTGGAATTTCGCATCAAGGATGAAGTTCCAGACAAGGCTGCTGCCATTGTTGTCTATTGCGGAACCAATATACGTAGCCCGCTGGCGGCCAGGACATTGATGCAAATGGGCTATAAAAATGTAAAAAACTATGAGAGTGGTTTTGTAGACTGGAAGAAAAGTGGCGCAGCGATCAAAACTCCGGATGCTGAACCCAATTCCATGTTGTATCGTAAGCCGGTGAAAGTCATCGAGGGTGTTTATTCGGCTTTCGGGGAAACAGGCCCCGCTTCCTATGAAAACTCGGGACATAACAATAACCTTACCTTCATTGTAACAAAGGAGGGTGTCCTGGTTGTCAATGCCGGGGATAATTATTTGCTGGCCAAAGCCCTGCATGAGGAAATCCGGAAAATCACTGATCAGCCTGTAAAATATGTCGTACTGGAGAATGGGCAAGGACATGCCATGCTGGGTTCAAACTACTGGAAGGAACAGGGAGTGCCCATCCTTGCTCACAAGGACACTGCACGCGAGATTGAGAAATACGGTTATGATGTCCTGGATGTCATGCAACAGGGGCGGAGAGATAAGGCGTTGGGAACGGAGTTGACTCTTCCGGATAAAACCTTTGATGACAAAATGGTCATTACGCTCGGTGGTAAAACCATCGAACTGCTACATCTGGGGCCTGCACATAGCCCCGGTGATATTATGGTCTGGTTGCCTGATGACAGCCTTATTATTACGGGAGACATGGCCTTTCATCAGCGTATGCTGCCTGTCTTTGAACACACAGATACTGCTGCATGGCTTGAGACCTGGGAGAAGTTTGCCGCATTAAATGCCAAGGTTGTCGTACCCGGTCATGGTGTTACTACCACGATGCCGGAAGTCACAAAATATACCAGGGACTACCTGATGTATATGCGTGAACAGATAGGAAAAATAGTGGAAGAAGGTGGCAGTTTGCAAGATGCTTATGCAATCGATCAGTCAGCATATGCTCATTTGCCCACTTTTAAAATACTGGCAAAGCAAAATGCAGGGCGCATTTTCCGGGCAATGGAGTTTGGAGAGTAGTAAGCAGGTGTCTTACCTTGTACCCGTTGACAGTGGTGAGTATGAGCAAGTTATAAAGCGTAGTCGATTTATCGCCAGAGTGCGCCCTATTGATTCGGTCGAAACGGCTATACAATGGTTTGCAGATGTTCATGCTGAATTTCCCGATGCCAGGCATGTCTGCTGGGCTTATATTGCAGGAGCACCAGGGAGTTCACAGCAATCAATGAGCGATGCAGGTGAGCCTTCAGGTACAGCAGGAAGACCCATATTAAATAGCTTGCAGCATAGTGGTGCAGGTGAAGTGGCAGCGGTTGTTGTACGCTATTTTGGAGGTATCAAGCTGGGAGCTGGTGGCCTGACCCGTGCCTACTCTGGTACGGCTTCGAAAGCCATGAATCAGGTGCAGCTTTGCCCCAAAGTTGTCTACCAAACACTCTCCCTGAGATTTCCCTTTGCGGATGAACAATACTTACGTCATTGTCTGGAGCAAGAAAGTGGGCGGATCATTTCTATTCGATACGAAGAGCAGGTTTATGCCCGGTGCGAGTTGCCTGCGACCCGGGTAAACAGATTCCTACAAAAGCTACCCCATCGTATGCTTTCACAAACAGTTGTAAATGAGGTGTCGTGATGATTCGTCCATTAAAAGTTGTGCTGGTGACGCTGATCATGACCGTGCTTTTGACGGGTATGCTCGTGGCTTGCTCAAAAAATGACAAGAGTCCCCAGGTATTGCGCCTGTCCGGAAAAACCATGGGGACCAGCTGGCATATTGTTATTCCTCATACTGTGATTGAAAAAAACCCCGAGAAGTTGAATAAAGCCATCCTGGAACCTTTGATCCGGGAAGAGCTGGAAATAATAAACAAACAGTTTTCAACCTACCGGAAGGACTCTGAAATAAGCCGCTTTAATGCTCGACAAAGCATAGAACCCTTCGAGGTGAGTCAGCCGGTGGTTGATGTGGTAAAAAAATCTTTGCAGTTAAGTCGTGAAACACAGGGAGCCTTTGATATCAGTATTGCGCCTCTGGTTGATCTCTGGGGATTTGGAAAGATTTTTGCTTTTACAGTACCGGATGACAAAAAAATACAACAAGCAAGAGCGCGGACAGGTTATCAGCACCTTGCGGTGATGCAATCTCCCCCTCGACTGATTAAAGCTATTCCTGATCTAGAGATTGATCTATCAGCCATTGCCAAAGGTTATGCGGTTGACCGGTTGTCAGAGCGGTTAAATGCACAGGGTGTCACAGATTTTCTGGTTGAGATAGGAGGCGAGTTAAGAGTACAGGGTTTAAATCCGCAAGGTGAGCGTTGGCATATTGCCATAGAAAAGCCACTTGAGAGTCGTCGCAGTGCACAGCGTATACTCTTTTTGGGGGGCTCGGCGGTGGCTACATCCGGTGACTATCATAACTACTATGAAGATAAGGGTAAGCGCTATAGTCATACGATTGACCCACAAACCGGCAAGCCTGTTACCCATTCTCTGGCCTCTGTCACTGTACTGCATGATTCAGCCATGATTGCTGATGCGCTGGCAACTGCATTCATGGTGATGGGTGATAAAAATGCCCTGGCTTATGCAAAAAAACATAATCTGCAAATATACATGCTACTTAGAGATGAAAAAGTGAGCGGAGGAATTCGTGAGATATCAACTCTCAGGCCGGACGTTGCAATGACTTCTTCCAGTGGGTCATGATCCTGGGATGATGCAAACCCTGGATCGGGACTGGTATGGCAAACCTTGCCCTCATGCACATTTCGAGGTGATAAATACAGTGGACTGGGTGTTTCGTGTGTATGTAGAACACCCGCCAGAGCAGTCATTTCTGGCAGCACCCGGTGACTATGCAGAAGGTTTGTGGGAGCAGAATGTTGCCGAATGGTTTATTGTCAACCCGCTATCCGGCAGGTATGTGGAATGTAACCTGGCGGCTAATGGCGCATGGTGGATGATGGTCTTCAGTGCGCCCCGGGTGCGGGATGAGCGTCGCTGGTTATGCATGCAGGCAGATAAAAAAACCGTCAGTACACAGTGCGTGACTAGCTCGAAGGACTGGCAGGCTGAGCTGATTATCCCGGCTTCTTTTCTGTTAAAACTGCTGGGTGGCTCAGACTGGGCACACAATGTGTGTTTTATATTGGGGCAACAACCCAGACAGTATATAAGCCTGAATACACTGCATGCGGCGGATCCTGATTTTCACCGACCGCAAGATTTCATAACAAGGCTATGGTGAGAGAATTAGAGAATTGATGAAAGTACAGTCATGGTTTGTATATATGGTGCGTTGTACGGATGGTAGCCTTTATACCGGTATTACCACAGAGCTAACGCGACGGGTTGCTGAGCATAATTCTGATAAAGCCGCACGCTATACCCGCTCACGTCAGCCTGTTACGCTGGTATACTACGAGCGAGCGGCATCACGATCTGTTGCCAGCCAGCGTGAATTTATTATTAAGAAATTGAAAAAGAAACAAAAAGAGATATTGATAATGACCCAGTTCCTAAAAAAAACAGAGCAAGCGTTTAATCCGAATGACCCTTGTCTCTTTTGCCATCCAAGGCGTGATGAGATAATTCTGGAAACGGAACATGCACTGTTAATCAAAGATAGCTTTCCGGTTAGTCCCGGTCATTGTCTGGTGGTTCCACGTCGCCATATTGCGACCGTCTTCGAGGCTTCTGAAGCAGAAAACCAGGATTTTTATTATTTGATTGGAGAGGCAAAAAAGCATATTGAAAAAACACAGAGCCCGGATGGTTATAACCTGGGCTGTAATAATGGAGAGGCTGCAGGGCAAAGTATTTTTCATCTGCATATGCATATTATCCCCCGTTATAAAGGGGATGTGGATAATCCCAAGGGGGGCGTGCGTTGGGTTGTGCCGAAAAAAGCTAGCTATCAGTTGCCGGAAGTGGCTCGTTGAGTGGGGTGGACAAGAAAGACTTCAACCTAAAATCCTCAGTTGGACCGGGTAGAGTGTGCGGCTATGGTGGTGTAGGGCAAGGTGTAATTGCGTGGAATAGTCATTTTTTCAATCAGTTACAAAGAAGGTATGCATCATCACAGATTGTGCAATCTGCCTGGTAGCGATCTCACCGATTGAGTGAGGCCTGAATAAGCACTATGTTCATGTGAAATCATAAGCTTGATATTGACTCACAGCGGTCAACTGAGGAATTTAGGTTCAATATAACCATCCATATAGCCATAAAAAAGCCCGCTGGCAAGAGCGGGCTTGTTTGTGGTAGACAGTGGTTTGTCTCCACACATCCTCCTAACGGTTAGGGGATCCTTTGGCATATTATTAACTAATATAGCCATAGTCCCCCCTAATTTGACTTATGTCAACAAACTAAAACATAGGATAATATTACAATATTCTAATATACTTTTTGTTATCGCGGGCTCCTCAGGGAATAGCATTGGGGTAAGAACCCAGTACTTTTAACAGGTCAGCTTGCTGCTCCAGCTCCTGCAATGCTTCACGTACAGGCTTGTCTTCAGCATGGCCCTTAATATCAAGGAAAAAAACATAATCCCAGTTACTGTTACGGGAGGGGCGAGATTCGATTCTGCTCATATCCAGGCCGTGATTTGCCAGTGGTTTAAGCAAATTAAATAAAGAGCCTGGCTCATTTTTGGCAGAAATCATTAATGAGGTTTTGTCACGCCCGCTGGGGGGAACCTGCTGGTCACCAATAACCATAAAGCGCGTTGTATTATTGGCCATATCTTCAATATGTTTCTGGCGAACCGGCAAGGCATAGATTTCTGCTGCTGCGGTGCCGGCTATCGCCGCAGAGGTGTCATCCTCGCTTGCCATGCGGGCGGCTTCGGCATTGCTGGAGACGGGGATGAGCCGGGCATGAGGTAGATGCCGGGAAAGCCAGTTTTTACATTGTAACAAGGATTGCTGGTGAGAGTAGATACGCTCAATAGTTTGCCAGTCTTCTTTTAGTGACATCAGGTTTTGATGGATGGGAAGCTGCACTTCGCCACAGATTTTTAAGCGTGAATTAATGAACATGTCCAGTGTGTGAGTGATGACGCCACCCGTGGAGTTTTCGATAGGGATGATGCCATAGTGAGCACGTCCGGTATCAACCTCCTGAAAGACCTGGTTAATGGACTCTTGCGGCAGGCTGATCACCCAGTTGCCAAAGTGCTTATTGACAGCGCTCTGGGTAAATGTGCCTTCAGGTCCAAGGTAGGCAACTTTCAGACATTCTTCCAGCGCCAGGCAGGAGGAGATGATATCGCGGTATATTTTGGTGATATGTTCATCCTTTAAGGGGCCGGAGTTATTTGCAACCATTCTCCTGAGGATCTGTGCCTCTCGCTCGGGACGGTAGAAACATACAGATTCTGTATCTTTACTGCTTGCACGCTTGGCAATAGCGACTTCTTCGGCGCAACGCGCCCGTTCGTTGAGTCGTTGTAGCACTTCAGTATCCAGTGCATCAATGCGTTGGCGTAATTGCAACAGTTTATCCGTCATGGTTGTCTTCCAGTGTCTGGGCTGTGGACAGTGCTTGTAAACTTTCTGCAGCGACTTCACGAACCTCGGCATCTTCATCGTCAAGGCGATGCTGTACTACGGGGATAGCCTGCTTGCTTTGGGTAAGTCCCAGGTAATGCAAGGCATCGGCGCGAATACGCGGGTCGTTATGCTCGGTGAGTTGAGTGAGGGCGGGGATCTGTTGCTGAAGCAACGGAGTGGCGGCGAATTCCTCCATAATAACGCCAATGCCGATACGTGTACTCAATACGGTTGCAGGGTCTCCCAATAGCTCCAGAATGACAGAAATAGCGCTGTTGTCTCGCTGAAGCTGTTCAATCACCTTCGACACCTTGCCATTAGAGAGCAGAAAATCAAATTCTCCGGCACGTGAGGAGTCTCTGGCTGACCACTGGATGCGCTGTCGAAAAGCTTCTATGTCCTGGGCGCCGGTCAGGACATAAGTGCCAATCTTTACCCAGGGTACAGAGCGAGCTCCCAGAGACCGGGCTTCTTCCGGGTGCTGTTCCATATTGGTGATTTGCAAGCGCCCAAGCTCTCCCGACTTGACCAGATCGGTCAGCTGTTTGAGTACACCTGGACAATGCGGACAGTGAGTACCCAGCAACATAATGGCATCAGGAGGGGTATGAGGAACGGTCACTTTTTTATTTGTGTCAATTTGTTGTTGTCGAAGAATAACACCAGGTCTTTGCGTTCTTTTTCCTTACCCGCCTGGCGTAAATAAAAGACGTAATCCCAACGGTTTGCCTGAAAGCTGTCACGGAGCAGAGGTGTTCCCAGCAACGCGATTACTTCGGCTTTACTCATGCCGGGTTTTAACTTGGCAATCGCCTCTGGCGGCACTGCGTTACCCTGCTGAATTTCAAGTTTGTAACTGCTGCAATTGCCAAGTGTAAAGGCAAGCGTGAGCAACAACAGGATGCGATATATGTTTTTCATCATGTTTACGCTATTTCTAAGGAAGTTTTATTATAAATAAGGGAACGATAATAGACCAGTTAGTGCTTGCAAAGCTAGTATCTCCTGTTAAAAACGGGAAATGCAGGGAGAACTTTGATCAAGTTCCAATCGTTTTCCTGAGGCTGAAATATCGCCATTTTTTCGCTATAAAAGTGGTCAATGAAGAGTTAAGGGGAGGCCTGCTAACACCGTTATCAAGGATTTGGAGTATTAGATTATTAGTCGTCATTATTGTTTACTGTATTAATAATAAGGAGTATAATCCCGCGCTCCATAAAAAATGTTGAGTTACTATATCGTATGCCAAGTGTAAAAGTAAGAGAAAATGAGCCGTTCGAAATCGCTTTACGCCGTTTCAAACGTGCGTGCGAGAAAGCAGGTGTTGTTGCTGAGGCCAGAGCACGCGAGTTTTATGAAAAGCCTACATCTGTGCGTAAAAGAGAACGTGCCGCAGCTATCAAGCGTAATTACAAGAAAGTACAGCGCGAACTCAATCGCCGTGTACGTCTGTATTAAACAGCTACACCTGCACCTGCCTCAATGAGCACCTCCCTGAAAGAACGCATCATTGCTGATATGAAATCAGCCATGCGGGACAAGAACAAAGAGCGTCTGCAAACGGTTCGCCTGATATTAGCTGCCATCAAGCAAGCTGAAGTGGATACTCGCAAGGTTCTGGATGATGCTGCTGTCTCCATGATCCTGGATAAGCTGGTCAAACAACGACGTGACTCCATTAGCCAGTATGATGGAGCAGGGCGTACTGATCTTGCTGATCAGGAGCGTGCTGAAATGGCAGTTATTCAGGAATATTTGCCAGAGCAACTCAGTGATGCAGAAATTGAGGCACTTATCTCTGAGGCATTAGTGGCAACAGGTGCCTCTGGCATGAAGGATATGGGCAAAGTCATGAGTATGATTAAGCCCAGGGCGCAGGGTCGTGCCGATATGGGAAAAATAAGTGCTTTGATCAAATCTCGTTTGTTATAGTATCCTGTCTTATTTGTTACTGGTTTGTCTGATTGCTCTTGTATGCGTTCAATGTTAGCAGAGCGTGTTACCCATCCCTTGTTATCACTCAATGTAGAACAGCTTAGTGTCTGAACTTAAAAATGATCGCTTCCTGAGAGCGTTACTCAAAGAGCCTGTTGATAAGACTCCTGTCTGGATTATGCGTCAGGCAGGTCGTTATTTACCTGAATACCGGGCCACCCGTGCCAGGGCTGGCAGTTTTATGGATTTGTGTGAGAACCCTGAGTTGGCCTGCGAAGTGACCCTGCAACCATTACAACGGTTTGATCTGGATGCTGCTATCTTATTTTCAGATATTCTGACTATTCCTGATGCGATGGGGCTGGGCTTGTATTTCTCTGAAGGTGAAGGCCCCCGTTTCAAGCACCCGGTCACTTCTGCGGCACAAGTCGCTGCCCTGGGTGTTCCTGATCCGGAAGAATCATTGCGCTATGTTATGGATGCGGTAAGAACGATCCGTCGGGAACTAGATGGGCGTGTTCCCCTGATTGGCTTTTCGGGTAGCCCCTGGACCTTGGCTACCTATATGGTGGAAGGGGGTTCCAGCAAGGATTTTGGTAAAGTCAAGGGTATGCTATATAGCGACCCGACAACCCTTCATCTTTTACTTGCAAAGCTTGCCGAGAGTGTTACGCATTATCTCAATGCACAAATCCGGGCAGGAGCCCAGGCAGTTATGATTTTCGACACCTGGGGCGGTAGCCTGGCTCCGCAGGCATATCGAGACTATTCCCTGAATTACATGAGCCAGATTATTGAAGGGTTGCAGCGAGAAGCACAGGGACGCAAGGTGCCCGTTGTATTGTTTACGAAAGGGGGAGCTCAGTGGTTAGAAAATATGGCTGAAACTGGTTGTGACGCACTGGGTCTGGACTGGACAATCAATATCGGAGAGGCACGACAGCGCGTCGGTGACAAGGTGGCCCTACAGGGTAATATGGATCCTTGTGTGTTGTACTCAGACCCGGAAACTATTCGTACACAGGTGCAGCAAATTATAAGGGATTTTGGTGAAGGTTCCGGGCATGTCTTTAATTTGGGTCATGGCATACATCAGCATATTGACCCTGAAAATGTCAAGGTACTGGTTGATGCAGTACATGAATTCAGTTAGGGGTTTGATCAAGTCGTGAGAGTCAGGAATCGCTCATTTTATAAGTTAAAAACGTAATGACTCAGCGTAATGATACGCTGAGTAGTTACGTAAAAACTAACAATTCTATCTATCGAGAAACTCCACTCAGACTTTATCAGAAGTCTCCTTAGCCGAATCTAGGCTGTGCTGTATGGGGTGGGTTATGATTGTGTAAGTACCGAGATAATCTCCTCATAACCTTTTTGGGTATCAACGGGTTTGAAACTCGCTTCTTGTGGTTGAAAAATACCAAGTTGACTGATTTTACTGCGTTGAATATGCTGCTTTTGCGCGAACCGGTCGATGACCGCTGCGTGACCTTTATTGATCTGTTTTTTCTGGCTGCTTAGAGTGGTGACAGGTTTTCCGGTAATGACAGCTTCACTGACCATGGATGTGCTGTCTTCGGTACAGAAAATTCTTTCAGCTACACCTAAATACCCTTGCATGATCTTTTCCGGTTTGCTATTAAAATACACCGCATGGGCAACCTCTTTTTGATGCTGTAACAGGGTGGATAAATAGGCTTCGTGAGTCGGGTCTGTTCTGCGTGATGTTGTGAGTAACCAGCGAATGCGGTATTTTTTTGCCAGTGTGAGCATACCGTCTGCAAGCTGATGATAATCTCCCTGGGTGAAAGTATAACCCGAGCCTTCCCCTCCTATCAGCATGGCCCATAAGGGGTATTGAGTATCGACTTGCGTGTGCTGAAGAAAGGTATGCGCCGCTTGTTGTAATGTCTCTCGATTGATCAGGGAAGGAGCGACATCCAATACAATACTGTTATCGACATCCGGCATGGGGGTGGTGGTAATAACCGCTGAAAATAACACTGGGGCATGTTTTCTCAAAGAGCCAAGGTATAGGTTTTTGCAACCGTACTGCTGCGCCAGGGCGGCATTGAGGCCGCAGGTATTACCGCCAGTAGAAATAATGACACCGGGTATCAAGGAGCGGGCTTGAGAGCTGTTGAAGCGATAAAGCAAAGAAAGCAGAAAGCCTGGTATTTTAATTTTTTTATTGAGCAAGGCACGTAACAGGTGGTTGGCAAGCTTAATCCGAGGCTTGATTTCGAGAACCTGGTGCCTGATGGGCAGTGTTTTTTGCAGGTTTTCTAACAAACCCAGTGATTGTGTGTAATGCCCTGGCTTGCCATCACTCAAAATAAGAAGATTGAGCGTGCTCATGATAAAACCTCTGTGTAAACCTGTTCTGTTTGTTGCAGCATATGATCGAAAGTCAGGTTACTCTGGGCCCATGCATAGCTTGCAGAATACTGCCTGGAAAAGGTGTCGTAGTGATCCAGTGCATTGACAAGTACGTGATGGAGTGACTGGGGGTCATTAACAGGGACAACTGATGCAGGAGGGAGTATGCGTTTCATGTCAGCGACATCTGTTGCAATAACCGGCGTCCTGATTAGCAAGGATTCTGCCATGACATAGGAAAATCCTTCCCGCTCCGACGAGATGATACACAGGTCGGCGGCTGAAAGTATTTTAATGGCATCGGTACGGTGACCCAGAAAGTGAATGGTGTGCAGATGGAGTCGTGCGGCCTGCTGCTCCAGTGACTTTCTTTCCCTGCCCTCGCCAATAATAAGTAAATGCGCCTTGTTAACCCCCTTGAAGGCTTCGATTAGAATATCGAAGCGTTTTACGCTTACCAGTCGGCCTATTGCGACAAATACAGGCGCTTTTTCTGGGATGTTGAATTGGGAATGCAGCAAACTTCTGGGTAGCTCGTGGTCTGTTACAGGGTGAATACCATTATAAATAACATAGGTTTTTGGGTTGTTCAGTGTTTGTAGAACTCTTGAAGAAACACCAATAACGGCATCCATTTTTTCATAAGCGGAGAGTGTGCGTTTCATGCTGTGCAGGGTTGCAATGTGGCGTGTTGTTCTGGGAAGCCAGGGTTTGAGTGTGGCCAGTATGGAGGTGGCCTTATTGGCCTGGGCGTGGACGATATCAGGAGAAATCTCCCGGATTATTTTGAACACGCGGTAGAGTAACAGGGGATTGTTGCGGCTTTGGGTCATGTCCAGAGCGTGTGCCGAGACAGCAGTAGCGAAGCGGTGATGATAAACCGGGTGAGCAATCGCATGAACCTGATGATGTCGACTCAGGGCATTACAGATCTGGATAAAATGATTTTCCAGTCCACCTTCTTCGTTACCTCCCATCATCAGGCAAAGCTTCATTTTTTTATTCCTCGCTTGCCTGTTTTCAGTTTGAGTCTGAAGGCATAAAAGTTATCTTTACCGCTAATCGTTATGCGTTTTAGCTGAAAGGGGTCGGCATTACGTAAATCGCTAATGCCCTTTTCAACGGTTGTGGCACTGGTGTAGCCTGAGCTTTTAACCAGCTTCAGGTCTGTTTCATCATACAGACCAAACGGATAACAAAAGGCCTCGCAAGGAATGGCAAAGGTCTCTTGTAACTGTTTTCTTGAGTCACTGATTTCCTGTGTTTTACGTATCTCGTCCAGTAGGGGGAGGTTGTCGTGTGTTAGTGTATGAGAGCCGATCTCAATGAGCCCTGAATGTAATAATTCGTTGATCTGGGTATCTTGCAGTTTGGGTTCGTTGCGTAATTCATGGGTGTTGTTTTTTTTCTTCCTTTTACTGGACCATTCACGTTGGTGTCGATCAACAACCAGGTAAATGGTGGCTTTGGCCTGGTATTTTTTTAACAGGGGCAAAGCATTCGTGAGGTTGTCTTCGTAGCCGTCATCAAAGGTGATGGCGACACTTTTTTCAGGCAGCGAGGATTTGTTCTGGATAAGCTCTGAAAGCGTATAAAAAGACCATCCATGATGGTGCAAGAAGCTGAGTTGTTGTTCAAACTGCTGCGGGCTAACCCTTAAGGAGTTAAATTTTGCGCCCTTCACGGGAGGGCTGATCATGTGATACATCAATATACGTGGGTGGTGATATGGTACCGCCTTTTTCCACCAGGCATAACGATGTGAATAATATACAGCGAGTAACAGAACAAGGGTGAGTGTGGCAGCCATACCTAAAAACAAGCTCCTACTGTGGAGGAAGTGATGGTCTATAGTAATACTTCTCCCGGTTAAGCGATATAGAGGTCAAGGGTTTTCTCCAGCATGGCTGCTTTCAGATATGTGGTTTGGGGGTACGGTGGAGGCTGAATTTCCCCAGTATATAATGCCAGACAGCGTTGTACTATTCGGTGTGTATCGTTAAGTGGAACACACCCTTGAGGATAAAGTGTTGCCAATGTCTCGCCTACGCCGCCATGGTCGTAGGCAATAACAGCTTTACCCAGGCTGATAGCCTCTACGGTCGTTCTGCCAAAAGATTCGGGTTTGCCTGAAAGGGATAAAACAACCTGGGACAGAGCATAGATCTCTTTCATGTCAGGGCGATAGCCGGTGAATGTCACAAACTCTTGTAACCCCGCATTTTTAACTTGTTGATACAGTCCTTTTGCGTAGGCTCTGCGTCTGGTATCTTCCTCGCCTACAATGAGTCCATGCACACCGGGTATGTGTTGTTTTAACTGTTGCAGGATATCAATGAAGTCATGATGGCCTTTAAGTCGTGTCAGACGGCCTGGCAGGGTAATGAGCCATTTATTCCGGGTTTGAGGGTAGCGTGCATACCACTGTTGTTTCCATTCTTCGGAGGGCTGATAGCCGAAAGGGAATTCGTGTGGATCAATGCCGCGGTGTATGACCGTGATTTTACTTTCTGGTACATCAGGATAATGTTCGAGTATATAGTCTTTTACGGTACTGGATACGGCAATAACCTCTTCTCCAGCGGTCATAACTTTACTGTATCGGCTGACCGAGTTGAGTCCATGTACCGTAGTGATAAAGCGTGGACGTTGTGTAACAGGCATTTTTTTCCAGGCGAGGTAGGCGACCCAGGCGGGCATACGCGATCGGGCATGAAGGATGTCGATGGAATGGTCTTGCAGCCAGTACCTGAGTTTTTTTGCTTGCAATAAGGTGGAAGGAGACTTCTTTCCCAGGTCCCATTGGACATGTTTGCTGCCCTCTTGTTGCAGGGTTTTTACCAGTTGGCCTCCTGCCGAGATAACGATGGACTGGTGGCCTGCCGCAACGATAGCACTGGCAACTTCCAGTGTACCTTTTTCAACCCCGCCACTATGCAGTGACGGAAGTAACTGGGCGATTGTCAGTGTTTTCATTTACAATCCCAGCCTTTCCAGCAGTTGTGTAGCACAGCGGGTGGCCTCATCAAGCGGAGGTAATGCGTGAGATTTGCCTTTCATGGGATGCATAAGATTGCCGACCCGGCCTTCATCCAGAAGCCGCTGCATTTCCTCTGCTACCCGGCTTTTCTTGTGTGGCCTGAGTGTCATGATATTGACTTCGGCACCTGATGTAATAGCTTCATAGATCATGGAGATACTGTCTTGCGTCCCCCATATCTGTTCACTATGCTGCATGGTTTTGGAGAGCCAGTTATTGTCTGTCTGTGCGGGGGTTTTGAGGGATATATAAGGAAGCTGCAAACGTATTTGCTCAATTATGTCATTCGGAGTTCGGCGTGAGGTGGCTATCTTCCAGTGTGTCTGTGGGCTTCTTTGGATAATATGTTGAACCTGCTGCATGACGTCAGCAGTATCCCAGATAAAATGTTTTGAATGTCCACCAAGAACAATCAGCCCGCTATTCGGCGTTTTGTCGTCGGTGGGGTGGATGCGGTTGACCGGGCCGAGCGTTTCTATGACGTTGGTTGTGCGCGTGACCTTGTCGTGTCGGGGGATAAGGCACAGATCAAACCATGAAAGTGGCAGGCTGGGCTTCATTAAAACGACAGCGGGCTTTTTCAGGGTGCGTTTCAAGGCCAGTAATTGCAGGTGTGTCCGATGCCCGGCAGCAATGAGTACATCGGGTGTATGGCCCGGTGGAGATTTTTGGGTCAAGGTGTCAATAAGTCCCTGTGAATGCTTCTTGATACTGAGCCATTTAACTTTGGTGGTACGAAGTTCTGAGAGTGCTGATATCAAGCCTTCCAGCTGGTTGCGGTGGCCGGGTTTGTTATCGGTTAGTGCCCAGACAATAAGGGGACTGGTGTGGGGACTATTCATAGCCGCTTCCCTGTGGCCGGTTGTAAGGGTGACCCGTTGTTTCGGGTCTCCTATGTGAGTGCTTCGGACTCATCCTTGCCAGAGATGACCCGCCATAGTAAGGCAAGGACAAACAGAAGGCCGGCCAGCGTTAACATTAACCAAAACTTGGGTGAAATATGTTTGAGGGACTCGGAAACGGCAAGGGCGTTATTTGTGCCTGGTTTGTCCGCAAAGTTCACAATGGTTGGACTTTCGGCCACTTTTCCTGAAGGGGGGCTGGGGTCTGATGGGGCGCTGTTGCTGATGGCGGCTGCGGCACTATCCTGATCTTTTTCCTGCTCTTTCTCCTTATCGGCTTTTTCCAGTGCATTAAGACGAGCGTACATCTTTTTGTTGACTTCAGCCTGTTCTTTGATTACCGCTGTTGCATGATCCAGTGATTTTTGCAGTTCTGCAATATGGTTATCTTTCATCTTTTCCAGTTCTTCGAGTTCTTTTATGCGGCTGCGTAATTGCCCAATGTCCGAGTTCAAAGCGGCGATAGTATCCGTAAACTTGCGATTGTTTTCCTTGCGCTCCTGTTCGGAAACATCCGCACTGGCCGTTTGTTCCCGTAATAGTTGGTTCTGTACTTTAATGGCCTCTAGCTGTTCGCGGGTTGTTGCCAGTTCTTGCCGGGTATCTGCAAGCAGCTTGGGATCAATACTCTCCAGTTGTAACTGTTTGTTTTTTTCAGCCAGTGTTTTTACAAGCTGCTGGGACTTGGCGAGTTCTTCCGTGACGGAGGCCAGTGCTTTTAGAGTAGCCTCCTGATCTTCGGGTATATTCTGTCTGACTCGCTCTTGCAAGGTGGTTTTTTCTGCTTCCAGCGTTTTAATGTGAGCCTGTGCTTCTTCCAGCTGTTGTGTGATGACAGCAAGCTTGCTGGTTTCTGTGGAAAGCTGGCTGGCTGTATGTTTCAGCTCTTCATTTTCTTTCTTCAGGCTTTCAACAAGTTGCTGAGCCTCCTGTAGCTTTTCACTTTCCTTATGCAGGGCTTGCAGGGTTTGTTTGGATTGTACCAGCTCTTCCTTAACGGTAGCCAGTTCACTGCGTAGGGTTTCCAGGTTTTTATTACGGTCGTCTTCTGTCGCAGCAACGGGAGAGGTGTTGCCAGCCAGAACCTGGCGAACCATTTTGCGGCTGGTAGGCAAGTGCAATATGGCGCCTTTTTTCAACAGGTTAATATTTCCTTTTTCAAAAGCAGAGGGGTTAAGTTTATGAATGGCTCGCATCATATGCAGTCGAGAGATGCCCCTGGGGCGAGTTTTGTAGGCGATGGCCCAGAGTGTCTGTCCGGACTTGACGGGGCCATATTTTTTGGTATCTGGTGCCGCATTGACTGAGCCAAGGAGTAGCAAACAGGTGGTGGTAAGTAGAATAAGGAACTGTTTCATAGCTTTGATTCGGTTAGTTAAGTTTGCAATTATAATTATAGTCACTCAGTGGGATAATAGTAGCATGGATACCCCAGCAGCTGAGTTCATGCTAACGCTTTTTAATTCTGTTGCTAAGCCCTTTTAGCGGATTATCAGACCAACTGTAACATTCTCTTTATAAAAAGAGACCTTTGCGTGAAACAACTGGAGAGACTGTGCGAGTATAGCACAGCACATCTGGATATGGCCAAGTGTAGTAGGGATTCTGTCGGGGGTGGTTGCTTGTTATCCAGAAAGTATGCCCTACCGTGAGTGATCCAGTGCCCACTGAATATGCTCACGCACCAGGGCTGAAGCTGATGGCAGTCGCTTTTCCAGGCAGGCAATAATGGCGTCATTTTGAGGCGCATTTCCCATGGCAACGGCCAAATTTCTCTGCCAGCGCTCATACCCTATCCGGCGAATGGCAGAGCCTTCCATCTTTTGCAGGAATTCGGTCTCTGACCAGGTAAATAATTCAATGAGTGCTGGACTGTCCAGCTGGTGCCTTACATCGAAATCCGGGTGCAGGGAGGAGGTGGCAAAGCGATTCCATGGGCAGACAAGCTGGCAGTCATCACAGCCATAGATGCGATTACCCATGAGAGGTCTTAATGCTTCAGGAATAGCGCCCTTGTGTTCAATGGTCAGGTAGGAAATACAAAGCCGGGCATCCAGCACATAGGGTGCAATAATGGCCTGTGTCGGGCAAACGTCCATGCAGGCTGTACACGCTCCGCAGTGGTTACGGCGTGTGGTTGAGGGCTTAAGAGGCAGGTCTGTATAGATCTCTCCAAGAAAGAACCATGACCCCGCCTGGCGACTCAGGAGGTTCGTGTGTTTGCCAGTCCAGCCCAGTCCGGCTTTTTCGGCGATTGGCTTTTCCAGCACCGGGGCGCTATCTACGAAGACCCGGTAGCCAAACTCACCTGTTTCATGAGCAATGGTCTGTGCCAGTTTTTGTAACTGCTTACGCATGATTTTGTGGTAATCCCTACCCAATGCATAGCGGGAGATATAAGCCAGTTCAGGATGGTTCAGTACCATTATGGGGTCGGCCTGGTTTGCTGGTAAATAGTCCATACGGACGCTGATAATACTCTGGGTGCCTGCTACCAGTTCATGAGGGCGGCTGCGCCTGGTTCCATGGCGTTGCATCCAGTCCATATCTCCGTGATAGCCATTATCCAGCCATTGAATAAGTTGCTGCTCTGCGGCGGATAAATTAATATCACTAATACCTACATCCTGAAAACCCAGCTCGGTAGCCCATGTTGTGATTTTATTGTTGAGCGTGTTTATATCCATGTGCCTTGATAACGTCAATGAGTTAAAGAACGGTGCGCGTTAAACTCCCCCGTACTGTTTATACAACCTGGCAAGTTCGGGAGCTGGATCGTATCGCGATAGAAGACCATGGTATCGGTGGTTATGAATTGATGCAACGTGCCGGGGCTGCCTGTCTCCATCATTTACGTGATACCTGGCCAGACTGTCAGGCTCTTTGTCTCTATTGTGGGGTCGGAAATAATGGGGGGGATGGTTACGTCATTGCCAGGCTGGCAATGGAGGCTGGGTTGGCGGTTACAGTTACTGCTGTAGGGGATCTGGCTGCGCTGACAGGCGATGCATTAACTGCTTATGAAGATTGGGTGGCGTGCCAGTCTCACCATTCTTTGGCTACACCTGTGGAGGATGCTGATCAATCCTGCACGGTTATTGTTGATGCTGTTTTGGGTACGGGGTTGTCACGGCCGGTAGCGGCTGAATGGTTGCGGGTCATACAGGAGATCAACAGGGCGGGTTTGCCGGTCATGGCTGTTGATATTCCCTCCGGACTTGATTCGGATACGGGCATGCCTAAAGGTGCAGCAGTGATGGCTGATGTGACGGTTTGTTTCATAGGCCTGAAACAGGGGCTGCTAACGGGTAAGGCAGGTGATTATACCGGGACTCTGGTGTTTGACGACTTGCAGCTTCCGGCTTCAGTTTACACCGGGATATCACCTGTTGCAGAACGGCTCAGCCACTCTTTATTGCCTCGATATCTAATGACACGTAAGCCCTCCAGCCATAAGGGTGATTATGGACATGCGTTGATTATTGGTGGCAGAGAAGGTTTGCAGGGCGCAGTACAGATGGCAGCGGAAGCCTGTGCCAGGACAGGAGCTGGGTTGACGACCTTGGTGAGCCATGCTGGGCAACCTCCCCGGCCTGAGATTATGAGTTGCCGAAGTAATGATAGTAGTGCATTACAACAGGCCTTTGGGCGGGCCAGTGTAGTTGCGATTGGTCCGGGGCTGGGGACAGATGAGGAAGCCAGGGAGCTTTTTGAGCAGTCCGTGTTATTACAAAAACCGCTGGTAGTTGATGCAGATGCCTTGAGAATACTGGCCAGTGCACCCCGGAAACAGACACATTGGGTGTTAACACCGCACCCGGGGGAAGCGGCACGCTTGCTACAGACGACAGCAGCTGATATCCAGCAGGATCGTATGCGAGCAATTCATGCAATCCAGCAGCAATATGGTGGTGTTTGTGTGCTGAAGGGGTCTGGTACCCTGGTGAGCGATGGTGGCGCGGTTTCAGTCTGTACAGGAGGTAATCCGGGCATGGCGAGTGGGGGAATGGGTGATGTACTAACGGGTGTTATCAGTGGCTTGTTGGCACAGCATTTTTCACTCTATGATGCTGCCCGGTTGGGCGTGTACCTGCATGCACGAGCAGCAGATATGGCCGCTGAAGAGGGAGGGGGGAGAGGTTTACTGGCAATGGATCTGTTGCCTGCTATTCGACGTTTGGTTAATCCTGATGTTTTCCCCCTGTCAGCAGATTAAATACATATAAAAGGAAAATGATGAAACATTATCTCGCGAATGAGTTCGATACCCTGGCACTGGGAGCCTCCCTTGTCAGTCGGTTTCCTGAGGGTGGAGTGATTTTTTTGCAGGGAGATCTGGGCAGTGGCAAGACGACATTAGTGAGAGGAATATTGAATGCCTGTGGTTATGATGGTGCAGTAAAAAGCCCGACCTATACCCTGGTAGAACCCTATGAGTTGACGGGTAGGCTCATTTATCATTTTGATCTCTACCGGCTGGGTGATCCTGAGGAGCTGGAGTATGTTGGGGGGCGTGATTACTTTCATGCGAAAGCTTTGTGCCTGGTTGAATGGCCGGAAAAAGCTGCGGGCTTTTTGCCCAGAGCGGATCTTGATATACATTTGTCTTATAAGGGAGCCGGAAGAGAGGCAAAAATTAAAGAGGTGTAAGATTAAATATATCAGTTAGTTACAAAATACTTCTAAATTCTACTTGAAATATGGGTCATATTATTATTTACTATAAGAACTTCTCATTAACTATTGATAACTAAATAAGTTATGGCCTTTTTTTCTAGAAATATAAAAACCATAGGATTAAGACTTGTTACGTCACAGTTATTTGTACTATTTGGGCTCGTATTAACTATCACCCTGGGGATAACAGCAGGTGCTTCTGCGAGTGAATTACCTGCAACGCTTAAGCAGGTCAAGATTGAGACAGTAAAACAACAGGTGTTATTGCGTTTTACTCTGGATAAGGCGGTTAAATATCGTGTGTTCACATTAAAAGCCCCCTTCCGGGTTGTTATTGACCTGGAAAAAACCCGTGGAGTTGTCAAGCTGACCGGCAAGCAGCCTGCATTTTTTAATAAAGTGCGGTCTGCCAGGCGTCATAGTAATGATCTGAGAATAGTACTGGATCTTAAGCAAGCGATATCGCCCAAAGCGATAATGAAAGGCAATGAATTACGTATTACATTGAATGCTTCCGGGAGTAAGGCTGTTGGCAAGACGAAGCAACCGCTTAAGAAAGTCATTAAGCCGGTTAAGGAAAAAAAGAAGAAAGCACCTGCCAGACCAGCTGCACCTTCCCAGCCCACCTCTCCTAACCGCTTGCGACGTGGTGATTTTATCGTCGCTATTGATGCGGGGCATGGAGGCAGGGATCCGGGCGCATTGGGCCCGGGAGGCTCACGAGAGAAAGATATTGTGTTGCAAATTGCCCGGCGTTTAAAACAAAAAATTGATCGCACCCCTGGCATGAAGGGTGTCATGATCCGTGATGGTGATTATTATGTTCCTCTACGGGAGCGCATGCAAATAGCCCGGAAGAAACGGGCAGACCTGTTTGTTTCCATACATGCAGATGCGAATCCAAACCGGCATTTGACGGGGTCATCAGTCTATATCTTATCGCAAAATGGTGCTTCCAGCGAGGCTGCCAGGTGGCTCGCATCGAATGAAAATTCTTATGAAAGCAGGCTGGGTGATACCAGTTTGCACGGTAAGGATAATACTCTGGCTACCATGTTGATGGATCTTTCTCAGGCGGCAACCATTGATAACAGTTTGACACTTGCTAACAATACACTACGTGAGCTGGGTCGGGTAACTCGTCTATTGCATAAGAGGGTAGAGAGCGCCGCTTTTGTAGTACTCAAGTCGCCAGATATTCCCTCCATGCTGGTGGAAACTGCATTTATTAGTAACCCGGTAGAAGAGCGTCGTCTGAATACAGCTGAGTACCAAAATAAGTTGGCACATGCGGTATTTAAAGGAGTCAAGCGTTTTCAGCTTGTTCATGCGCCTGGAGGCCGGTTACGAATGTATGCGGGTGATGATGGGAAGCGGCATATTGTGAAGCCGGGAGACTCCCTGTCGGAGATTGCCAGAAAATATGGGGTGAGTATGAACCGCTTAACACATCATAATAACCTGAGCAGCCAAATGATTCGTGTTGGACAAAAGCTTTATATCCCGACACGCTCCTGAGGGTTCAGACAAAAAAGAAATTATCTCCTTCGTTGTGACTTGGCCACGGTTTTATACTGTGGCCTTTTTTATGTACAAGACAAGCCCAGTTGATTGCTATCCAAGGATTTGCAACCAAACAGTGTTAAGTCCGACAGCCTCCTAGGGGCTATATTCATAAGCACCCCGGTCGTAGCCCTTACCCTGAGGTCTTTTTTTACCGGTCAGGTCATAACTGGGGGCGCCAGTTGAAATGCCGGTGTCAATACAGGGGGATCCCGGAAGCAAGTTGAAATCTCCCTTGTCTGGCTGCTTAAAACGCGGGGCTTTTTGAATGGCGTGTTGGCCGGTATCCCCTCCCTGTTGATTATTGCCAATACAGTTATGTGTTACGGCTCTGGTATTGCGGTGTCCGAGCTTGAGTGCTGATGGCTTGCTGTTGGCAATAACATTGTTATAGATAGAGCCATGAAACTGGGATTCGGTCATGATACCCCACCCCCAGCCATTACTGTAACCTGCATTGTAAATAGTATTGTTGTAGATATTGATATTTGTTCTGGGTTGCAGGGGATATTTTGCACGCTCACTGTTCGGATCATAATCGTAGAAAGCGATACCGGAGTAACCACTGGTTTCAATCAGGTTGTTAAAAACATCAATCCTGTCCAGTTTCCCTCCATCTTCTCCGGCAATCGAAATACCGTAACCAGATACATTCTTTACCACATTTTGATAGACCTTGATATTAACGGCTTCCGACTCCCCGGCATCGACATAAATCCCGTTACTGGGGATATTTTCTACGGTATTATGGTGTATGACACCATTCCGTACTCCCGTTTTAACATCTATTCCTACAGGGTGAATATGATAGTCCTTGCTATTGTAGGCATTGACGTAGTTATAACTAATTTCGAAGTTTTCTATTCCTCCTGCCAGGGTAATATCTTCTTGCCAGATGAGGTTGCCATCTCCTGCACCTTCCTGTGGCCAGAGAACTTTATTATGTGAAATGATGACATTGTTAATATGGTATCCGGTAAAAGGCCATTGTCCATAAATATAGATCCCTGCTCCTCGTGTGTGTTCAGTTTTGCAATGGCGGATACGGATATGTGAACCTTTTCCGGTATAATAGATACCATGGGTGAGTGCATTTCTTACCGTAATGCCTTCCAGGATAATGTAGCTGGCATCTTTAATCGTCACCAGCCCTTTGCTGGCATCATCATAGCCAAAACCACCATCAATAATGGCGCCTTTTTCACCGACTATCTTGATATAGTTATCTGGAGTACCTGAGTGAGTAAAGGTAACATTTTCTTTATAGATGCCAGCTTTGATATGGAGTGTCCCACACTTTAGCTGACTGGCGGCATAGGTCAGTGTTTTCCAGGGCGCCAGGCGGTTACCCGAGTTTTCATTATTTCCCGTGGGTGATACATAGTAGTGGGGTTTTGTCTTGCTGCGACAGGGGTCACGGGCTGGTTTTCTTGCTATTGACCTGGGCGCTGTTTTTTGCTGCTGGCTCATATGCTTGAGCTGGTGAATTTCTGTATCTGATAATGCGCCGCGGTAGACACGAATATCATCAATATCTCCAGCCAGGAGGCGTTCGCCCTGCATGGAGCCTATAGTAAACTGGTTGCCTGTGGTGTAACGAATGGCTCGGTTTTCCGGAGTGTTGGCAACTTCACTACCGTCGAAATAGACTTTCAGTGCCTGTCCATTATAACTGCCGGCAATATGATGCCATTGATTATCGATAAAATTCAGGTGCTGTGCCATGGCAGACATCCAGCCATCATCATGGCGGGCATAAAAGACTAGCTGATGGTTTTCATTCAGGTACAAGCCGTAGTTGTCACCCTGTGCAGCTACCCATTGCCAGCTTCCCTGCTTGACCCGAATCCAGCCACTCAGCGTTAAATGGGGGGGTTGTAGGTCTTTTGTGACCTGATAATTGATAACCTTGTCATCAATCCCGTCGAGATGCAAAGCACCGTTTACTTTTCCCGGAATCCAGGCGTTATTGAGGTCGACATTTTCAAGCTGGAGGTTGTTGCTACCCCGGGTATCGCTGACGGTGCTGCTGGTATTGGTATCATCGAAAGTCCAGTGAGCGATCAGGTTATTGTCAAAAGGCAGGGATGGGGTTTCCGTGTTGACAGCTTCTCCACAGGCAGCCAGAGAAAAAAAGAATATACTAAGAAAAAACGGTTTAATTTTTGTCATTCCACGCTGTTTTCATGATAGGCCCATTGAAAAAGAAGGTATAAGTCAGATTGGAGGCTGTATGAATGCCAGGCACTACAGGAAGTGCTTGTTGTATTGTGTTGAGCATTCAATCGGGAAATTTATACCAACGGGTTATCAGTATACCCCATCTTTTCCCCTGGCTTGTCCGTTTTATCTGTGGATTTGGTGTGTTGGTAGTGATTTTTCTTCGGACTCTTTATCCAGGGTTATTCTATTTCAAGCATTTGGCGAGCAATATTTTCGACGGAAAGGTGTTCAACAGAGGTTTTGGCATTGGCTCTTAACTGTTTACTAAAGTCTCGGTCAAAATAGACTCTATCAATCGCATCAGCAAGCGCCTGTGCATCCCCAACAGGTGTAAGCAGGCCGTTTTTTTCGTGGTGAATGATCTCTCTTGGGCCCGTTGGACAGTCTGTGGATACAACAGGAATGCCCAAACTTAAAGATTCGATAAGTGACATAGGGAAGGCTTCATGGTGACTGCTACTGACGAGGAAGTGGGATCTGGCAATATACTTGAAAGGATTTTCATCAAAGCCCATGAGGATGAGTTGATCTTCGAGGCCTGTTTCCCGGATCTGCTGTGTGAGCTCTTCACGTAGCTCCCCTTCGCCCAGAATCAGTAAGGCACACTGCTCTTTCGTTTTAGTTAGTGCAAAAGCCTCTATGAGCAATTTGAAGTTTTTCTGATGCGTTAGGCGTCCCAGTGCCACGATAAATTCACCGTTGAAATCAATCGGTTCTTCAGCGGCTTTCTCGGCATGTGAAAAATCAACCGGGTTGTAAACACGGATAACATTTTTTAACTTCAGGTGTTTTTTTATAATTTCGGCGACATCGTCGGAAACAACAATCATTTTTTTTGCATAAGGATAAACGAGCCGGGAGAAAATCCATTCGCGTCGGGTATATAGCATCAATGGGTTACAGTGCATGGATGCTATGACATTTCTATCTGCCAGAATAGCAGGATAGTTGGCACCTTCCATATAGGTAAAAATACGGTCAAATTCTTCTTGTTTGAAATAACCGCGTAGTATTTTGCTAAGCCGGAGAATGTTAAGTACCTTTGCGATGGCACCTCCCTTCGTGTAAAAGTTGAAGTTCAGGCAAACAGTTTTACCGCCTTGAGGATAGATAGACTCACTATCCTCGAAAGTGATGAAGGTGACATCATGTTCTTTGGCGAATTCCAGTGAAAGCGTGGAAGCAACGCGTTGCGCTCCACCCAGATCCATTGCGTGTAAAACCAGTGCTATTTTCATATGCCGGTACTCGTAGTTTGCTTTGATGAGACTCCGCATACCTTAGCAGGTCTAAACGGTATTTCAATTTTCTGTGACAAGCCATATTGGTTCAAAGTGGCTACCTGTCAGGTCATCAGTTGTTAGTTTACAAGTCTATGAGTTTTACTATACTTGTCCGGGAGGCTGCCTGAGAATAGCGAAGCTACAGTAAACCCCATGAGCACCCTAATTTGAGCTTGTTTGAAATCACGGGTTCAGGCAGGAAATACATGTTTTAATTTAGTGCATCTTACAATTAACAAAACCAAGGCCAGCTAACTTTATCTGGATATCACGATACACAAATTCCGGTTTTCAAGGCAGACGCCAATACGAATGAGAGTAGTATGGTTGTTCTCCGGTACTGGAAGTCAATTTGTTGATCTATGATATAAAGTAGACTGTCCTCCATCGAGATAATGTTTTATGGAATCAACTTCAACCACAGATTTAGACGCTGTGATGGAAAATACCACAGCCTATAAAGTTCAAGAACACTACGAAATAGAAAAAGAACTGTCATCCCGGTTGCGTCACGCTTCAACGGAGGAAAGAAAAGTGCTTTATGGCAAGCTGTATGATGAACTTTTCAGGCGTGTTCCCCAGCATCCACAGCTGGTAAAAAAAGCATCATCCGATGATCAGGCAGTCAGAGCCAGAGAGATTCAGGAGCAGTTTGATTTACTGAAAGGATACCTGAATAAAGACGTGGTTTTCGTTGAAGTAGGGGCTGGTGACTGCGAGGTCTCCTTTATGGTGGCAGAGCATGTGAAACAGGTCTTTGCGGTAGATGTTAGTGAGGTGATCACGGATAGCCAAAGTACCCCGGAAAACTTTCAGTTATTGTTGACCGATGGAACCCGTATTCCCGTGGAAAGAGGCAGTGCCCATGTGATTTATTCCAACCAGCTCATGGAACATTTGCACCCTGATGATGCTAAAGCACAGTTAAAAAATATCCATCAGGCACTTGCAGAGAAGGGCATCTATTTTTGTCAGACGCCAAACAAGCTGAATGGGCCACATGATGTATCCTACGGTTTTGACAGGGAAGCGACCTGTTTTCACCTGAAGGAATATACCACAGCTGAGCTTGCCAGGCTTTTCAGGGAGATTGGTTTTTCCAAAGTGCAGGTCGTGATAGGTGCAAGAGGGTTATACCTGACAATCCCGGTTTTTCCTGTGGCCCTTGTTGAGTCTATGCTGAATCTTCTTCCCCATAAACTTCGCACAGCCACTGCCCGGACAAAGCTATTCAAAGCCTTGCTGGATATACGCCTGATTGGGACAAAGTAGCACCGCCCCAGACGGCGGAGCGGAGTAGTGGGTGTTTTTGATTAAAAGGTGTAAGATATTCGTCATTAATGCGTAGTGCGTCATTGCTACTTGCTAAAGAAATAACTACTCCCCAGACGGATATATCCACATATGCTTGATAATATTAAGATTATACTGGTCTTTGTGCTGGTTTTTGCGTTTGCCAGTAATGGATACGAAATCATGGATTCGTTTTACCAGTCCCCTATCAGGGAAGCTTACTGGTACCTGTTATTGCTGGGTATAACAGCGGTTGTACTCTTGTTGACACCAATGGATTCCCTGTCCAATATTCCCAAGCCTGTTTTTATCTGGGTGCTTGTTTATCTGACAACGATTGTTGTGTCTTATGCCCTGTCTACTCGAAGTGAACTGGTACTGCGGTTAGCGACTCTGGAGTTAAAAGCACTCAGTGTTTTTGTCAGCATGTTTATACTGATAACCAATGAAAAGATATTAAAAGCAGGCTTGTGGGCGTCATTCCTGGTATTGGTGGTTGCGGTAGGCGCGAATGTTTATGAGTTTTTTGATGACTCTATAGAGTGGTCTTATATCCCGGGGCGTTCTTCTGGCTGGTATTACGATGCCAACCTGTCAGCAAGAAATATTGTGATGAGCTTGTTGTTTGCTTCTCTGGTTATTTCCAGACAGTTTCTGTGGCCGGTTATTTTATTTGCAACGCTGGGTGTCTTTTTAACCTTTAGCCGAGGTGGTTGGCTAATGCTGTTTCTGGTCATTTTGGGCGTAAGTTTGTTGCAGGCGGCAAAACCCGGTAAAAAAATCAATATACTGGACATCAGACCCTCTAGTTTCATGGCAATGGTGTTTGGAGGCATGGTAGCTACAGCCTTACTCGTTCTGCTGGTCTCCGGTGAGGCCTACCAGCTCGTAAAAGATACCCCGCTTGAAGAGTACCTTCGAGAGGATACAATCGGGAGGTTAAGTGGGGAGTTCAAAGACGATTCTACCGATTACAGAAAAACGGTGTTGCTGGGTGCGCTTAAGCTGGGTGCTGAACATCCTTTTTTAGGGGCGGGTCTGGGCAGTACCCATGAGTGGCAATATACGGTTGCTCCGCATAATGATTACGCCACGCTTTTTGCCGAAAGAGGGATATTTGGGTTGGCTAGTTATCTGTTTTTATTAAGTGTTTTATGGTATAGTGGGAGTGGCTATGCGAAGCTGTTTACCCTGATCCTGGCATTCTCCAGTATTACATCACATACGACATTTCATGAGCCGGCAACGTTTATATTTGCAGCCTTTGCTTTACTTTATAAAGAGGCTGCTCCACCCCCAGATGATTGGGGATAGTGAATATTGTGCTGTTTAAGGGACCTCTTGTATCTGATTAAGTCTGAGTGGAATTTCTCGAATGATAGAATTGTTCAGTTTTTGCTTAAAAATGGAGCTAATGGTCACTCTATTAGGGAGATTTTTAAGCAAAAAATGGGCGATTCTAGCTTTGAGAAAACCGCTCACGACTTATTCAGAGTCTCCTTAAACAACCGCACACAGCTCCGGATTGCTGGCAAGTATCGTAGTCGGTATTGTTAATATAGCCTTCGGCTCCATTTTGTGAAATGACTTTACCGGGGATGCCAACTACTACGGAGTTATCTGCAATATCTTTTGTTACAACGCAGTTTGCACCAATGGCGACATTGTTGCCAATTTTAACAGAGCCAACAATTTTGGCACCCGGGCCTATATAAATATTATCGCCCAAGGCGGGGCAACCTTTGTTTTTTCCCCGGTTGGACTGCCCTAATGTGACACCGTGAGATAGATTACAGTTTTTTCCAATAATACTCTCTTTGTTGACGACAATCCCGCCGAAGTGTCCAATGTAGAAGCCACTACCTATTTGTGTATCAACAGGGATAACAATGCCGTACTTGAAGCGGAGGTGTTTCCGTATGGATTTTGCTAGCGGATAAATCGTATATTTTAGGTAGGGCTTACTCTTTGTATAGCGACAGGTTCGCATCCAGAAGATGTACTTGAATCCCTCCTCCCCGTTGAAAATATTTTTCAGGAGTGCAGACAGTGTAACTGTCTGGCCTGTAATGCGGTAGAGATCAGAATAAATCAGGTATTTATAATTTTGAAAGTGCATAGTTTGGGCTTCGTTGTTTCTTTATAAATTTTTCGTACTCAGGTTTAACCTGGGATACTCAGTTGAACAGGTTTGGCTCTGTAGCGGGATTCAGCCTCTGGGAGAATTGACTGACTAATTAAATGTCAGTATGTCATTTACATGTGATTGTGATGGTGATCATCTGAGGCGTCTAGGTTTAATAAGGTTCAGTGTATCATTGCACTTTATTCAGCCGTCAATTAATCGGCTTAAAGGGCATTCCTGTCCATCTTGATAATCAGGTCAGAGTCTCCTAAAGTTGGATTGAGGTATTAGCAGTAGCTCAATGGAGGTTCGTTCATGGCCGCCATTTGCTCCCGCAAGCTCAGGATATGATCTTCCCAGTAGCGCGTGGTATTGAACCAGGGGAAGGCCAGGGGGAAGGCAGGGTCACCCCAGCGTGATGCCAGCCATGCGGCATAATGTATCATGCGTAGGCTGCGTAAAGCTTCTATTAGATAAAGCTCCCGTGTATCGAAGGGATAGAATTGCTCATAGCCGGTCAGCAGGTCTTTCAATCGAGCCTGCATGAACTCCCTGTCGCCTGACAGAAACATCCACAAGTCCTGAATGGCGGGGCCTGTTCTGGCATCATCAAAGTCAACGATATGAGGCGTATCGCTCCGGTACAGGATGTTGCCAGGATGACAGTCACCATGTAGTCGAATACGACGATAGGAGCCACTGATATCAAAAGTTTGCCGAATCTGTGTCAGTAAATCCGCTGTTAGTGACGCGTAGGGTTCGCGCAGGTAGTCCGGAATAAAGCCTTGTTCCAGCAGGAGTGCCCTGGAGTGATCTCCCAGCGATTCTATACTTAGTACCGAGCGGTGCTGGAAGCTTTTGGTGGCACCTAGTGCGTGTATGCGGCCAATAAAGCGACCGAGCTGTTGCAGCTGTTCGGTGTCATCCAGTTCAAGCGGACGTCCTCCACGGTTGGGATACAGGGAAAAGCGGTACTTTCCCTGCTTGTACAGACTGCGGCCTTCCGTATTGACAAGAGGAGCAATCACAGGGATTTCCTGGGCTGCCAGATCCAGGGTAAACTGGTGCTCTTCAAGAATCGCTGCATCGGTCCAGCGGTGGGGGCGATAGAATTTGGCTACAACCGAATCACCCCCCTCTACGCCTACCTGATAAACCCGGTTTTCATAACTATTTAAGGCTAAAAAACGGCCATCACAGCGTATTCCCTCTGCTTCAACTGCATCCAGTAAGGTGTCTGGTGTTAGCTGTCGAAAAGCGGCTTCTTCTGTTTCTATTGACATCATCACAAACCGTTTGTCTGTAGCCAGAATTCGAGCAAGGCCATATGCCATAACTTACTGCCTTTAATACGGGTGAGGTAGGCTTCCGGTTTTTTCAGCAGCTTGTCTACATAATTGCGCTGATAGAGGCCACGTTCCCGGCATGGTTGTGAATTGAGAATATCACGCATGAAGTCCAGAAATTCACCGCGTACAAATTTGAGTGCAGGAACCGGGAAATATCCTTTGGGGCGATCAATGACACTGTCTGGAACCAGGCCGCGGGCAATTTTCTTTAATACATATTTACCTCCATCCTGAAACTTCAGGGAGGCGGGCATAGAGGCTGCCAGCTCCACCAGCTCCTGGTCTAGAAACGGAACTCGGGCTTCTAGTCCCCATGCCATGGTCATATTATCAACACGCTTGACTGGGTCATCGACAATTAAGGTAGTGATATCAGCGCGTAATACTGCATCAATATAGTCTTCTGCATGGAGTGTTTGCAGTAAGGTACGCATGGCATCTGCGGTAAAATCTATACTGATAAAGTCGGGTGAGAGCATCCTGGCCATCTCATCATGATCACGATCAAAGTAATGTTGCCGGAAGCTTTCCAGTGCTTCTCCGGTTTTTTCATAAGCCGCTTGCATTTGCGGGTACCAGAAGTATCCGCCAAAGACTTCATCAGCTCCTTGTCCGGACTGTACCACTTTCACGTGTTGCGAGACGTGTTCAGAAAGCAGGTAAAAGCCAATGGCGTCCTGCCCAAACATTGGCTCGGACATGCTGGCAACAGCCTCTGGAAGGCGCTGCAAGGTTTGCTCATTGGGAATATGGACTTTCTGGTGAGTCGTCTGGAAGCGTTCCACCACGGCATCAGAAAATTCGTACTCACTGCCCTTTTCCTCTGGCTGGTCATCAAAGCCGATGGTAAAAGTGCGAATATCGCTAATGCCGATTTCATCCAGCAGGCCCACCAGCAAGCTGGAGTCCAGGCCGCCGGACAGGAGAACACCGACCGGTACATCAGCAATAGCATTGCGGCGCTGGACAGCGGTTTTTAGAGCACCGTGAATGGCTTCGATCCATTCGTTTTCTGTCAGGGAGGCAGCAGGCCTTCTGGCGTCCAGTGTCCAGTATCGCTGTAACTGTTGTTCGCCCTTTTCCGAGAGGGTTAACGTATGTGCAGGTTCCAGTTTGCGGATACCTTTTAACACGGTCGCAGGGGCAGGAACAACAGCATGCAGGGTAAACAGGTTATGCAGCGCCATGGCATCCAGTTGGGTGTCTATTCCCGGTGTAGCTAATAGCGCCTGAACAGTAGAGGCAAAGCGAAAGCCCTGCTCAGTAAAGGCATAGTACAGGGGTTTGATGCCCATACGGTCACGTGCCAGAAACAGACTTTTTTCCCGCATGTCCCAGATAGCAAAGGCAAACATGCCCATGAAGTGTTTAACACAGTCTGCCCCCCATTCTGCATAGGCCTTTAGAATGACTTCCGTATCGCCGGAAGACGTAAAATGATGTCCTTTTGACTGTAGTTTCTGACGTAGTTCCGGGTGGTTGTAAATGGTGCCGTTAAAGACCAGAGCCAGGCTGTTTTCCATATCAACCATGGGTTGGTTAGATTTTTCGGAGAGGTCAATTATGGAAAGGCGTTGATGCCCAAAGGCCAACGCGCCGTCTGAATAGCTACCGGCATGATCCGGGCCACGTTTTTTCAGTTCCCCCATCATGTTTTGAACCATGTCCAGGTCGGCTAATGAGCCGTCGAATCGGTATTCACCACAGATACCACACATAAAAATTCCACGCTTCTAAAATTGGAACACCATGGTAAGATGTTTCCATGCCTGAAACAATCGAATCACTGAAAACTCCCCCCCACTCTATTGAAGCCGAACAATCGGTACTAGGTGGTTTATTACTGGATAATAATGCCTGGGACCAGGTGGCAGACCAGGTATGTGAGACGGATTTCTATCGCCATGATCATCGTCTTATTTTCCGCTCTATTGTACATCTGGCGGAGGAGCAACAGCCTTATGATGTGGTGACATTATCGGACTGGTTAAAAACCCGCGGGGATCTGGAAGATGCGGGTGGGCTGGCCTATCTGGGAACACTCGCGAAGGACACCCCCAGTGCTGCGAATATCAGTGCTTATGCCAAGATTGTGCGTGAAAAGTCCATATTAAGACAGCTGATTACAGTAGGGACTGATATTGCCGATATGGCGTTTAACCCTGAAGACCGGGATAGTAAGGATATTCTGGATCTTGCTGAAGGTAAGGTGTTTGAAATTGCAGAACAGGGGATGCGTCACGACAAAGGTTTTCGTCCTGTCAGAAGCATCCTGAAAAATACCCTGGCACAAATTGAAGAGCTGGGTAAGCTGGGTGAGGGTGTTACAGGTGTCTCGACAGGCTATGATGACCTTGATGAACTCACCAATGGACTCCAGAAAGGCGACCTGGTGATTGTCGCAGGCCGGCCATCCATGGGAAAAACCACTTTGGCGATGAATATCGCTGAGTTTGCCTCAGCACATAAAAAAATTCCTACGGCAGTATTTAGTCTGGAAATGCCAGGCGAACAGCTCACCATGCGGCTGTTATCATCCATGGGGCGGGTTGATCAGACCCGCTTGCGAAATGGACGCTTGCTGGATGAAGACTGGCCTCGTATTGCTACCGCTGTCAAGCTCTTCTCGGACGTCCCTCTGTATATTGATGATAGTGCCGGTTTGACGCCGAATGAAGTACGTGCCAGAGCACGCCGTCTGGTGCGTGAGCATGGAGATCTAGGCCTGATTGTGCTGGATTATTTACAGCTGATGCAAGGCAATACCGGGTTTAATGAGAACCGGGCGACAGAGGTATCGGCTATATCGCGTGCACTTAAAGCTCTGGCAAAAGAGCTGGATGTGCCGGTAGTGGTATTGTCCCAGTTGAACCGAAGCCTGGAGCAACGACCCAATAAGCGCCCCATTATGTCGGATTTACGGGAGTCCGGTGCGATAGAACAGGATGCGGATGTGATCATGTTTATCTATCGGGACGAAGTGTATAACCCGGAAAGTGAACACAAGGGTATGGCAGAAGTGATTATTGCCAAGCAACGAAATGGCCCTATAGGAACGGTACGGCTCACTTTTCTGGGCAAATATACCCGCTTTGAGAGTTTTGCACCCAACATCTATGCGCCGGAGTAGCAGCAGCTAGTTTATGTCACGTCCTGCACGCATTCGTATTCACTCCGCGGCATTGAGACACAATTTACAGGTTGTGCGTGAGGCGGCACCTCAGGCCAGGGTCATGCCGGCTATCAAGGCCGATGCTTACGGACATGGCATGTTGCAAGTAGCAGAAATCTTGCATGAGGCCGACGGCTTTATGGTTGCCTGCTTGTCCGAAGCGGTGCAGCTACGTGAAGCAGGTATCCGGCACCCATTGCTGGTGATTCAGGGGCCTCAGTCAGAGCAGGATCTTGTACTGGCGGCACAAAAAAATATTCGGCTAGTATTACACCATGAAGCCCAGCTACTCCTGTTGGACAGGCTTTGTGCATCAACGGTTATCCAGGTTGCGCTAAAGCTGGATACCGGGATGCACCGCCTGGGGATTCGGGCACAGCGTGCAAAGGTCGTGTATCAGGCACTACAGAGCCACCCCAATATTCATCCTGATATTTGGCTAATGACACACCTGGCATGTGCTGATGACAGGGAAAACACTTATACCCACCAGCAAATTACCGAGTTTGATGATGTAACAGAGTCGCTGCAGGCGAGCAGGACGATTGCTAACTCGGCAGGGATTCTCGGCTGGAGCGCATCACATCGCGACTGGGTGCGCCCTGGAATTATGCTGTATGGCTCCTCTCCTTTTCTGGCTTCCGCTGATTTTCCCAGTAGCCGTGATGACCTGGGTTTGCAAGCCACCATGACTTTATTTGCACCGCTCATTGCGATCAATCGCTTAAAAAAAGGAGACTTGATTGGTTATGGCTCCACATGGCGTTGTCCCACAGATATGCGGGTAGGTATTGTAGCCTGTGGTTATGCGGACGGTTATCCCCGACATGCACCCAGTGGCACACCGCTTTGGATCAATGGTCAGCAGACACAACTGCTGGGCCGGGTATCCATGGACTTGATTGTGATAGACCTGACCGATATTGAGGCAACACTTGGCACAAGAGTCGAATGCTGGGGTAAGCAGATTGATAGCGATCATGTTGCAAGCCTGTCAGACACCATTAGCTATGAATTATTTTGTCATGCGGGCGCATGCTGTGAAAAAAATGTGGAACCTTCCTGACAAGTCTCTGTCGTAATGTTTAGAATTTAACTCATAGCTACATAAAACATAGAGACATATTGCGGAGAATAAAAGAATGAATATCATGTCAAAAGGCTTGCTGGCCGGAGCATTAACAACAACACTAACACTCTCGGGCTGTGCCACTGGTCCCAACGGAGGCTACGGAGGTTACGGAAACCCGGGTGGTATCACGAATGACCAGGCAAAGGTCATTGCCGGAACGGTACTAGGTGGTGTGATTGGTCGTCAAATGGGCAAGGGCAACGGGAGAACAGTCGCAACCATTGTGGGTGCGTTGATTGGTGGCTACCTGGGAAGTGTCATGTCAAGCCAGAGTCGCCAACGTACAAATTATGCACTGGACAGAACGCCAGATAATCATTCAACTCGATGGACAGAGCCAGATACACATAACCAGTATACCGTGACACCTACTAGCACTTACCGTGCCCAGGTAAATGGGCAGCAAAGCGTCTGTCGTGATTACAAAATGGATGCCTACATAGATGGACGTTTGCAGCAGGTGACAGGTCGTGCCTGTAAAGATGCCAGTGGTCAGTGGGTAGCGGTGCGTTAACACTATAATTTATCCCACCATAGAATACTAATAATAATAAGGGGGCTGCAAAGCCCCCATTTTTATTTACCTCAACTTCCTTCCCCCTTGTTTTCCTTTATTATTTCCTGTGTCATTCTGTTGCCAGTATCATAGGTCGTGGCAAGTTGCATTCATGATTGTGGCGGTGCAAAATGGTTCATAATCAGACCCCCTTATTGAGTGAGCAACAGAGCTGTAATTATGAAACCGGATCAACGTGTGTATAGCCATGAGCAACCTGTCTATAGCTCTTTTAAGCGTGCTACGCCTGAGAATCAGGTTAAAGTCTATGCCGATGAACAGGGTATCTATGAAAAACACCCTATTACAGCACGCGAAGCGGACTGTTTGAGTTGGGCTGCTATGGGTAAAACGGCGTGTGAAATAGCAGGTATTTTAAAGGTTTCCGAGCATACCGTTCATTTTCATCTCAGAAATGCTATCCAGAAACTGGAGGCCACCAACAAAACCCACGCCGTGGCCAAAGCCATTGCTTTTTGCTACATCCACCCTGACCTTGGTAAGCCTGCCCGGGAGATCCCCAGGTCAGAATAATCAAAAAAACTTATAGATCGGATACAAAATAAACGTAAGCCGTGTGGCGTGTTTGTTTTATGGTCGCTTTGATTGAAAAAAATGCATAAACCTACTATTTATACTAGGTTGCACAGCGTACATTTACTGCTAAATTATTACCAGAACCTCTAGTCAGATCCCATGATGTTTCAGAAACCTGATTGGCGCTTCATTGCAAAAAATACCGCTCAATTTTTTGTAGAGGATAACAACTGGCTAGGGGTTCACCATTTCACCCATTACTTTCAGGCAGCCCTTAAGAAAGACGGGGTACAGCAGCAAGCAGCTTTTGTGTATAAGTTTGTTGC
>WFWY01000014.1 GCA_015490895.1 Thiotrichaceae bacterium
AGCCAGGATTATCTGAAGAGTTTCTTCCGGCAACGAGGCCTGTATCTTTCTCTGGGCGTGCTGGGTGTAGTTCTGGTGTTGCTCTTTTCACGTTTTTTTTACAAATACGTACTGCTGCGAGTCATTGGTCGTGCTTCCTCTGTCAGAACTTTCAAGCAACGACTGGTTGAGCTGATTCACCGGATATTAACAGTCGTATTTGCCATTATGGCACCCATGGCGGTTTTTTATATTGCTGAGGACTGGTTGCTGTTTAGTCTCGGCGTTCTGTTACTGTTTGGTCTTGCCTGGACACTCAAGTACACCGTTCCCAAAATGTGGACCCAGATGTTGCTTATGCTGAATGTCGGGCCTGTGCGGGAAGGAGAACGTATTGTTCTGAACGACTTGCCATGGCGCGTAAAGGATTTAAACGTCTATACCTTACTGGAAAACCCGACTGCCGATCTAAAAATGCGTGTCCCTATTGAAAAGCTGGTTGGCAAGGTCTCCCGACCCATTGCCAGGGGTGAGCCCTGGTTTCCCTGCAAGAAGGCGGATTGGGTCATTCTGTCCGATGGTGTACGTGGCAAGGTTGTGGGCCTGTCTCATGAAATGGTAGAGCTGGTTGAGCGAGGGGGAGCCCGGGTTAACTATCAGATGGCCGATTTTTTAAACCAGTCTCCACGCAATATTTCACAGAGCTTCCGACTCAAGGAAACATTGGGTATCAGTTACGAGTTGCAAAAAGAGTCTACGACCAGTGTTCTGGAAAAGCTGGATCATTTTATTCGTGAGCAAATGATAAAAGAAGGCTACATGGATGATTTAATGAATATGCGAGTAGAGTTTGAGGCTGCTAGTGCCTCTTCACTGGATATTGTGATCATTGCCGACTTCAAAGGCTCACAGGCACCCGTCTATAACCGTATCCGTCGCGCTATCCGTCGCTGGAGCGTCGATGCCTGCACCAGATATCACTGGGAAATCCCGTTTACTCAGGTGGTGCTGCATCAGGCGGAAGACTAACCCCCTGCTCGCGTAGCATGTCACATAACCGAATCAGCGGTAATCCAATCAGGGACGAGGGATCATCTCCCTGCATCCGGCTAAACAGGGTAATCCCCAGGCCTTCTGATTTGAAGCTTCCCGCACAGTTATAAGGCTGGTCACGATACAGGTAGTGGTTGATTTCGCTATCCGTCAGCTCACGGAAAGTCACATAAAAGGGGATACAATCCCGTTGATATTCACCACTCGCACTATCCAGCAAACACAGCCCGGTGTAAAAGCTCACCGTATTACCCGAACTCCGCTGAAGTTGCTGTACTGCTTTCGCATGATGTCCAGGCTTTCCCATCACTTCTCCATCAACAACCGCACATTGGTCAGAGCCTATGATCAGAGCATTCGGGTGCTTTTCTGCCACCTTTTTCGCCTTCTCCAATGCAAGTCGGCTGACCATCGCTTGCGGCGTCTCCGCCTGCAACGGTGTCTCATCGATATCAGGGGAGTCCACCTGGAAGGGAATATGTAGTTTCTTCAGGAGTGCTTTGCGAAAAGGGGATGTGGAGCCCAGGATCAGTGTTTTCATAGTATTTATTCAGGAAAGCTCAAGTCAACCATTAACTGGTCTGACATTTCCTCCAGCCTGCATTGTACATCATAGGCTTGCAGGGTGTCCGGCAAGCTCAGGGTGAGCTCTGCATGAAACAGAATTTCATTCGACATGGAAGCCACGCGCTGCTCGGTATTCATCTCCACAATATTAACGCCCAGTGCCACTAACTCATGCGTAATATCTTCTATAATGCCCGGGCGATCCTGACCCAGCACTTCAAACATCAAGGTGTTTTCCCCGGTTTGCTCGCTACCGGCATCGCTCTTTTCGATTTGTATTTGTAAATCTGTATCTTGCATGGCAAGCAGGGCCTGTATCAGCGACTCTGCCTGCTGCTCTGCAACCGAAACACGTAACACGCCAGCAAACTTTCCTGCCAAACGGGCAAAACGGCTGTCTGTCCAGTTAGCGTGGTGTGTCCGTAATATTTCAGAAAACACATTCACTAAACCGGGACGATCTGTTGCCAGGAGGGCAATCACCAGAGAAGTATTCATTCATGATCCTTAAAAAATAACTGTACAAATACGGAAAACCCGGGTTGCTAATAGTTAAGCCACTTAAGTCATTATTCATCCCGACCATCCCGTTTCTTGTATCAGTGTAAGACAAGAAAGGCAAATTCGAAATAACATTGCACAGATACGTGCTAAATATAAACAAAGGTGGATAAAGACAATACAGACCCCCTCATCATTATCAGTTATTGTTACCACAGCGATGTCAACCAGCTGACATAAGGAGGCTCTGATCAAGTCGTGAGCGGTTTTCTCGAAGCTAGAATCGCCCATTTTTTTGCTTAAAAATCTCCCTAATAGTCACTCTATTGGTCACTTTTATAGCGAAAAAATGGCGGTATTTCAGCCTCAGGGAAACAATAGGGACTTAATCAGAGCCTCCTTAAGAGCTGTGCTCATACTGTCCGCCCGTTGCCCGGGAGTTCACCTGAAGGCGGCAAAGGCTGGGACGCTGTTAATGACAACAATAAGAAAACACAGGGGCTTTACAATGATCCACTATTTATATGGCGGCTATTTTTCGCGTGCTTATCAGTCTATTATCGCATCTCACCGGTTATTTGTTATCGGTCTGACAACACTGATTATGCTACTTAGCAGTCAGGCTGCTGCGCTGACGGTTGCCTCCTACACGGCAAAACGCTCCTCACCAACCGATGCAACAACCAATGTTGACCGTGTCATTTTTCAGATTGATTTTCTGGCTGGAGCCAGGGTGTTCGACCTGGAGAGATCAGATATCAATGTAACATTTACTACCTTCGAAGCAGGCACGGCAACAGTAGAAAGTGTGATACCGTCGCTGGACTCTAACCGGTACCTGGTGACACTTCTAACCACAAGTTCAGGCTCATTATCCATCAGTCTGCAACCAACAACGATTGACAATGCCGGTGAGAACTATCAACTTTCACCGGCTCTGGCCAGTGAAATTTATACCATTGATAAAAACCCGCCTAACCCACCATCCCTGACTGTCTCACCACTTTGGAGCACCGACCCAACGCCAATGGTCAGCGGCACAGCAGACCCTGACTCAACAGTTATTGTTAGCAGCACCGGCGGGCAAGGTTGCTCCGTTGCCGTGGCTGCAGATGGAAGCTGGAACTGTGAGGTTAATCCCGCTCTGCCTTTTGGAACTCAGCTGCTGAATGTTCAGGCCAAAGACCTGGCAGGAAATACTTCTGTTGCCATCCCCGTCACGCTGGAGATTATTGATGCCAACGGGGATGATGATAGTGACAGCATCCCCAACGCTGATGAACTGCCACGGGGAGATTCAGACCGGGATGGGCTACCTGATTACAAAGATGCTGATGATGACAACGATAGCGTTCTCACTCTTGACGAATTACCGGGTGACAGCGATGCCGACGGAATACCTGATTATCTGGAGCCCAATAACCTGGATACGGACGGCGACGGGCTTGCAAACGTCAATGACCCGGATGATGATGGCGACGGTAAAACAACGAATACCGAAATTATCACTACCCCCTCTCTGGCATTTATTGATGTTGACAAAGACGGGATCGCTGACCACCTGGATAAAGATGACACCAATGCAGGCAATACCAGTGACAGTAGTGGTGACTCCGACAGTAACGGGATCAGTGACCTGGTTGAATGTCCAGACAGAGCCGGAACATCCTGCCCGGATATGGATCATGACGGTATCCCGGATTACACCGATACGGATAATGACAATGACGGGATCAGTGATATCAATGAGATAGGCAGCAACTCTGCTGCACCTATTGATACCGACGGCGACGCTATCCCCGATTACTATGAACCTAATCATCGAGATACCGATGGAGACAGCCTGAAAAACCATGAAGATGCCGATGATGACGGTGACAACCTTCCCACCCTGGCAGAAAACCCTCTCTTTAATGATGTGGACAATGATGGTATTCCCGATTACCTTGACCCGGATACCAATGCCATAACTCCGACCGGAAATGACAATGGTGATGCAGATAGGGACGGTATTTCTGATCGCCAGGAATGTCCGTTAGGGCCCATTTGCCCGGATAGTGACAACGATGCCATTCCAGACTATATGGATGCAGACTCACTGGCCTCGACACCCGCTAACCCTGCTGCCGTTGATACCGTGCTAAAGGGCGGTGCCGGTAGCATTAACCTGTTCTTTTTACTTGCTATTGGAGTCATTGCTATCACCCGGAGGTACTCCGGAACCCGATATGCCCTGCTTCTCCCCGGTATACTGCTCGCCTCATCCAGCCCACTGCTCTTACATGCCGCCAACACGCTCGACAAACAGTGGTACGTCGGTGGCGCACTGGGGCAAAGCAAGTTATCACCTGATGGACATGGTGTATGGAATACCACAGAAAATAATGGTACCGCACTAAAACTCTACGCGGGCATGGATATCAATTCATCCTTCAGTCTCGAAGGGTTCTGGAATGACTTTGGTGAGGCTGAGATTCACAATGGCGCATCCCGGGACAACATCCAATATAGCGCCTATGGTGCCAATATGGTTTATCGTGCACCCGTTGTCATTAACCGGTTACACCCTTTTGGCAAACTGGGCATTGCGAGGATAAAAACATCATCAAACGGCACCGCAACCATCAATCAGGTAAATAACTACACTATTTTTGCCGGCCTTGGAGCTGAATATGCTCTCAACTCCAGTTTAACCGTACGTGGTGAATACGAATATTTTGACAAAGATATTCGGCAACTCAGTGTTGGCATAAACTGGGCACCACAAGGGCGTGCACACTACAACACGGGTAGTACCATCCACCCAAATACCGCTGCCCTGCCTGCGGCGTTACCCATAAAAGCTATCCCGCAAGCCCAGCCGTCACCCGTCAGTATTACCCCCCGTCGGTCAAGCACATACCGGACACTCAACCGCACACTATCCGGTGGCTCCAACTTTGCCAGTGGCAGCGCACAACTGAATACGGCAGGGATGGCTGCCTTAACACATCTCGTGCAAGATATCCGTCAATCCAGGCTTACCCTGAATTCCATTCATATCGTTGGCCATACTGATAACGTGGGTAACGCCCATAATAACCTGCTACTATCACAACAACGAGCCAATACCGTGGCTAATTTTCTTGTCAGCCAGGGCATCGACAGACGACGGATCAAAACTTCTGGTTTGGGCGAAAAACAGCCTGTTAGCACGAATAGCACGCCCTGGGGCAGAGCGAAAAACCGGCGCGTTGAAATCACTATTCAGGGTATGGAAACCGTTGTTTACCCAAATCCTTAGGAGCTTGTCCGAGAACAGGAAGCATAAAGGGCCTTGCC
>WFWY01000015.1 GCA_015490895.1 Thiotrichaceae bacterium
TGATTGTATACGGCAGCTATGATGTGGATACGCCGTTTGCGGTTACAGGTCATGCGCCGCAGTGGTCGGTGCAGTCGGTGGATATGATCACGGCAAGCGACACTGAGGCGATAGCTGCTGACCGCATTGAGGATTTTGCGGATACTTTGCCCGGTGTGTTATTGGGTCGCACTCAGGCGGGGATTGCTAGTAATGTGTGGCTGCGTGGCTTTTCTTTGCAGGGGCGCTTGCATCTGGATGGTGTACCCGATAATCGTCGTTATATGTTGCGTGATCCTGCCACAATGGAGCGGGTAGAGGTGATTAAGGGGTTGGATTCGGTGTTGTTTGGTTCGGGCTCTCCGGGCGGTATGGTTAATTATGTGTCCAAAAAGCCTGACTTTCGGCATATTCGCAAGCTGACGGTGGGTGGTGGTTCACCACTGCGCTCTCGGCTGGTGGTGGATGTGGGCGATGCTTTAGGTGATGCTACACAGGATTCGGACTGGGCGTGGCGTACCGTTGTGGTCGCCCAAAACGCTGAAACGGGTCGAAAAAATGTGGGGGATGACCGGGTAGTGGTGATGCCTTCGTTGCTGTTTGAGAATGATCAGCATGAGCTGTTGCTTCAGGCTGAGTTTAATCGCCAGAATCGGGATTTTGATTTTGATAATGTGTTTGTGAATGGCAAGCCTGTTTATGATGTGTCTTATACTGACCCACGCACCGATTCAAGCAGAACCAGCCATCGCTTGTCGGTGCAGTATTTGGGCAAACTGGGTAGAAACTGGTCTGGGCGACTGGATACATCTTTTATTCAGGGAAAACGCAAGGAGAAGCTGATTGGCTTCTGGCAACTGAATGCGGATCAGCAAACGCTGGAAGGCTTTTACCGCAAGGTGAATGATGATTATCAACAGTGGGCGGTGCGTGGCGAGTTACAACATTTTTCGGGATCGGCATCGGGAACGGCACAGCACAAGACACGTCTGGGGGTGGATTTGTTTCGTCTGGATTCGGAGGTGAAAAGTGCTCATGAGATTGGTGGCTTTACGCTGGATGTGTTTAACCCTGTGTTTGATTTCGCCTTGCCAAATGATGCCGCATTGACCCGGCGCGACAAGCGTACGGTGGATGATGAGCAGGCGGTTTACCTTCACCATGAGATTAAGCTGGGCAATCAGTGGTTAGTCACGGGCGGTGTTCGCACCAGCCGCTTTACGGCTAAGACTTTGCCCGCAGGTGAGCAGGTTATTCGCATATCCAATCAAAAGACGGTCTCATCTCTGGGTACGAGCTGGCAGTTTAAACCAGGCTGGACGGCCTTTGCCAACCGCACTGAATCGTTTTCACCCAATTCGGGGCGGGATCAACAGGAACGACCGTTTGCACCGAAAAGCGGCTTACAATATGAGCTGGGCTTACGGCATCAACGCGGTAAAAAGGGTTGGCGCTTTGAGGGCAGTGTGTATCGCATTGATCAGCAGAACTTGCTGACCCGTGACCCTGACAATACGGCCTTCAGAATTCCGCTGGGTGAAGTGCGTGTGCAAGGGGTGGAGTTGTCGTCTTTTCTACCGGTGAACGACAGGTTGTCGCTTAATACGGGGTTAACCTGGTATGACGCACAGATTACTCAAAATAATGATGGCAATGTGGGACATCGCTTGCATAGTGTGCCGCGCTTTAGTGGTTCACTAAAACTGGATTATCAGCTACCTGACAAGCTCAGGCTGAATATCGGCGCGGTGCATATTGGTGAGCGGATGGGTGATAATGCTAATTCGTTTCAGCTACCCGCCTATACCCGTTGGGATGCGGGGGTTCAGTGGCAATTGGGCAAACAGACTGATTTACGGCTGGCCGTTCGTAACTTGACGGATGAGAATTATGTGGCAACAGGAGGAGGCGCTGATTTTCTGGTGGTGGGACGAGACCGTACGACAGTGCTGGATGTTTCATGGTTGTTCTGACCTGGGAATAGGAGCTTGTCCGAGAATGGGAAGCGTAGCGAAAGTTTGAGTTTCTGCCGGGTTCGTCGCTTAAATGATCAGGGCGGTTGGCTGGGTTGTTGGAACGATATGTCATGGTTTTTCTCCATTGTGGTTAAAACCATGAATATAAAATAGAATCATGACAGTGAAAGGTAACGACTTCTCCGCGTTAGCGGCTTCGTTCAACAAGCTGTAGAACTATTTTTTCCCGCAAGATCTATACGCACCATAAGACATCCAGTGTACAACCCTGTCACCCAGCGAAGCCGGCAACAGCGCCAGCAACTGACTCCCAAGGTGCAACAAAAAAGGAAAGGCAATGTAAGCCCGGTTTTTAGCCAAACCCTGTTGGATACGACGGGCGGCCGTATTGGCTGATATCAGAAAAGGCTTATGACCCGGGAACTGTCGGCTCATGTCCGACTCTACAAAACCGGGGAGAATAACCGAAACCTGAATTCCGTCTGCCGCTAACCAGCCTCGCAGTGCTTCACCATAGGCTTTGATAGCCGCTTTGCTGGCGCAATAAGCCGGGGTGATCGGCAGGCCACGATAGGCTGCCAACGAGCTAATAATAGCGATATGCCCCTGTTGTCGCTGCCGCATAGGTTGAATAAGCGGGTAGATACTGGCAAGAACACCTGTCAAATTGGTGTCCAGTACCCGACGGATCGCCTCCCAGCTTTCCGGTTCCCCCTGGTTACCAAGACTACTGGTCACTCCCGCATTGGCAATCAGCAAATCTACCGGATACTGACGATTAAACTGATGCAACCAATGCTGCAAAGCCTCACTATCCCTGATATCCAGACTTGCCGTGACGACCGTCGCGCCACTTTTTTCACACACTTTCGCCAGCTGTTGAAGTTTCTCTTTATTCCTCGCCAGTAATGCCAGCACAACAGCAGGTCTTGCATAACGCCTTGCTAACGCCTGACCGATTCCTCCACTCGCCCCCGTGATCACAATAACGCCCGGATTCATAACCTAGGTTATCTGCCGCTGATAAGCATACGTTGTAGCTGGCATGGGCGCCTCCAGTGGAAGAGCTGACCTGGAAACATCCTCCAGTCCAAAGAAGCGTAAACTTCCTTCTACAGCCATAGCAATGCCCTTTTGAGAATAAAAATCACCATTCACCTGGGTCAAATACAGTACTGCATTCTGAAAATCACGGTATAATTCAGGCTCTGGCGGGGTTCCTTCTGCCCAGAAACGATCCAGCCCACCCTGAAATGTCAAACCCGGCATATCGTAAATGGCCTTACCCAGCAAGCAGGTTGGAACCTTGTGATACAACGAAGACATACCTGTAGTACTGTTAACCAAAACCACACCCCGAGCATGCCGCACCATATCTGGCAAATAACCATCTTCAAGGTAAATCACCCTGCCTTCAACACCATGTATTTTCTGCAGCTGCCTTATTTGTTTACGATAGTCATACAACCCCGTATCCAGAGGGTGATTTTTGATCAGCAACAGTGTCTGTTCAGGCGCATAGCGGGCAAAAGACAGCAGTGTTCTCTCAATCACTTCAGAAACATGCTTAAAGGGTGAATGAACTTGTATCTGGGTGTCTGCGCTCAGCTGCAAAGGCAACAAGTAATAATCCGTCTGTCGCCTGATTAAGCGATGCATCATGCGTCGACCATACCAGTTATGAAACGGCAATGTTGGAAAACGCCGCGCCCACCCCCCATATTCGGTCAGGGGTGATTCTGGGCGATGTGTGGAATAATGTGGAAAACGCTGTTTCAGAACAAAGCTGGCAAGGTGATATCGTATATCATGCCAGGCACGCACCCATAATGAATAGCCTGTTTTTTGCAGTGTCACAGTGGGAAATTTACCCCGTTGTTTACGATACCATTGTGGTTTTCTGGGTAATGAAGAATAAGCATTGACTCCGCCCCGCTCCAGCGTAATGCAATGCGGACGGCAGTAACCTTCTTCATACACATAAATTCCCAGACCACGGGCACGCGCCAATACCAGTGCTTTTTGGTGAGCCGGACGTGAATCACCAAATAATACCATATCAGTAATCCGGTGCTGCGACAGCTTGTTGGCCAACCAGTCAGAAAAAACATCCGCTGGCAAACGGTAATCCCAGCAGCGTCGGGAATCCGGATGGTTACCGGAAAACAGTACATCACCCCCACAAAAATTGATGCGGTAGACGCGACATCCCTGGCTCTCGAGACGCTCTGCCAATGCAGCGAAAAACGGGCTTGCAACTCCTTGCAAAAACAATACCGATCTGAACATCCTGTTAATATTTTTAGTAAATCAGGTCTTCAGTATAGTGCAGGATCTTCCAAAAAACTATGAAGGCCCGGGATAGTGTTTATTTTTCATACCGTTGGCACTTGCACTCAGATAAAACCATCGTTACATTTTCTGCGAGTACTCAATGGGCAGGAACGCAAGAGGGATCCTAATCATTGCTATGCAAACTGCTATTTAACCCGCCCCATAAAGATGAATCCGTCACAATCGCCTCCACAGCACCTGTCTGGCTATGACGTCGGTAGAGCAACCCTGAATGGCCAGAAAGCTCCCGTGCCGATACAATACTGCCATCAGGAATTTTAACTTTTGTTCCCGCTGTCAGATAGAGACCGGATTCGACGATACACTCATCACCCAAAGAAATACCCAGCCCGGCATTTGCACCAAGCAAACTGCGCTTGCCAATGGAAATTTGCTCCTTGCCACCACCAGAGAGGGTTCCCATAATGGAAGCACCACCGCCAATATCCGAATTCTCACCAACAACCACACCCGCACTGATACGCCCTTCCACCATGGACTCACCAAGCGTGCCTGCATTAAAGTTCACAAAACCTTCATGCATCACTGTCGTACCCGGCGCCAGATGTGCGCCCAGACGAACCCGGTCTGCGTTGCCAATTCGTACACCTTCGGGGATGACGTAATCGGTCATGCGGGGGAACTTGTCCACCGATGTCACATTGAGATGATGCTCAGTATCCGCAATGTATTCACGCAAGACTTCAATTTTTGCGGGCAATACAGGCCCGGCGGTCGTCCAGACCACATTCGCCAATAAGCCAAAAACACCCTCCAGGTTAATTTCGTTAGGCTTGACCGCACATTCTGATAACAGATGCAGGCGCAGATAAGCTTCTTCAGCGGATGCTGGTGCATCATCCAGTGAAGCAATTTCCACCTCTACAAAATCACTTTTAATTAAACCGGCTTTTTGTGCCAGGCATTGACGGGCAATAGGTCTATTTGAGCGTGGGAACCAGGTATCAATGGTTTTGCCACTTTCCACATCACTATAACGATGTCCAGTACGCTTGATTGTCATAATATTTCCTTAAAGAAGATGAGTTGTTCAAGGAGCCTCCAATAAGTTCTGGCAGGATTTTTCGATAAATAGCATTGTTCAGTTTTTGCTTGAAAATGGAGCTAGAAAATGGAGCTAATAGTCGCTCTATTAGGGAGATTTTTAAGCAAAAAATGGGGATTCCAGCTTCGAGAAAATCGCTCACGACTTATTCAGGGTCTCCTCAAGATAGGTTCTGATACGATGTGCCGCTTCGGTGCATTCCTCATACGGAGCCACCAGTGCCAGCCTGACCCGATTTTTACCCGGGTTCAGGCCATCCACGGTACGCGACAGGTAACTCCCCGGTACGACATTAATATGCTGCTGAGCGTAGATTTCACGAGTAAACACTTCGTCATCAACAGGGGTTTCAGGCCACAGGTAGAAACTGGCTTCAGGCTGGCTTACCTCCAGCACAGGGGACAGAATATCAATCACCGCTGCGAATTTTTTCCGATACTGCTCGCGGTTCTCAAAAACATGCTGTTCATCAGACCAGGCTGCAATACTGGCGCGCTGTATCGGCACTGACATAGCACAACCATGGTAGGTACGGTACAGCAAGAATGCGTTAAGAATAGCCGCATCTCCTGCTACAAAGCCGGAACGCAGCCCTGGTGCATTCGATCGTTTTGACAGGCTGTGAAAGACAACACAGCGCTGGTAGTGCGTATTGCCCATGTCTGCAGCCGCCTGCAACAACCCTGCCGGTGGCCTCTCTTCATCAAAATACAACTCAGAATAACATTCATCGGATGCCACAATAAAGTCATGTTTTTCCGCCATTTCCAGTACATATTTCAAGGATTTCATACTGGCGACAGCTCCAGTCGGGTTGCCCGGTGTGCAAACATAGAGTAACTGACAGTCCTGCCAGAGTGCATCAGGCACTGCTTCATAGTCCGGCTGATAGCCCGAATCTTTGGTGCAAGGCAAATAAACAGGCTCAGCACCTGCCAATATCGCAGCACCTTCATAAATTTGATAAAACGGGTTGGGCATCAATACTCGGGCACGATGACCGCGCTCCACAACACATTGTGCAAAAGCAAACAGTGCTTCCCTTGTACCATTAACCGGCAATACCTGCCGTTGCGGATCAATACTCGCTGTGGGCAAACTAAAGCGCTTTTCGAGCCAGCCCGCAATCACTGTACGCAAGGTATCCAGCCCTTTGGTCAGCGGGTAATTCTCAAATGCCTGCAAATGACTGCTAACAGTGTCAGTAATAAAACCCGGACAAGGGTGTCTGGGTTCACCAATGGCCAGTGAAATCAGCGTCAGGTGTTGGGGAGGAGTGGTACCCGCCTTTAATTGTGCAATGCGCTCAAAAGGGTACGGTTGCAGGTGAGATAAGTCTGGATTCATAACGTGATAACGCGCCTTGTTCGGTATCCAGGAGGCTATCCGGGAGTAGACAGGTCGCTGCAAGCATCCTGTTCCGGTCTCGAACGCCTTCCCAGGCGAGCGCGTAGTATATGTGTCCCCCTCAACAGGTGCAATATCTGCCTGTTATGAATTTTTTGTCTGGGGAGCAGAAACGGAGCCTGCTACGGCTAAACCAGGAACCATTTATTTTGATGCGGTATCCGTAAATGGCATAACCTCAAGTACTGCCAGGGTATAGGTTGACAGCTTGCTGGATTCGTCAATAGTATCCAGTAACGGCACCAGATCCCCATTTTTCTGAAGATGGTTTGCTGTTGCAATCAGTAGTACCAGCAGCCCAACAGAAGTATAACTTAGAATCAAACCCAGCATGGCCGTCCGTGAGCCACTGTATTGATGGGGGTAATGTATGGCTCTTGAACGTGCCATATGGCCGGTAATGATGCCAGGCAAAGCCGCGATAATACCAACGGGCACCAGCAATGACACTAAACCCAGTACTAACGAGATAATGGCCAGGTTTTTTTTATTCTGGTCTGACATAGTAAACTCCCAATTTCGACAGCTCGGGTATCATGAATCCCCGGATTAACCTGTACAAAGCAAGAGTATACGACCCTCCCATGGAACCCGCTGAACTTTTTTAACAGACGGCACCCTAAAGCAGATATGATCAACCTGACTAGGCAAGCCGCGAGCGGTTTTCTCGAAACGCCACTCAACTTTAATCAGAGCCTGCTTAATTTTTTATAGCGACTAAACGGCATCAGCACCAGTAATGATTTCCTTATTCAAACCAGCCACCGCTCTGACACTGCCAATAGACCCTCGCTATTATCAGTTACTGGTACAAACAGGGCTGCTAACGTGGGGCATCCTGTTTCTGCAAATTCACGTTCCCGCCACTCATGTTGCCGCCGCAATCATCGCAGCACTTGGCACACAGGTTGCTTTTACACACTACCTCAAACTGCCAGCCAACCTGCTAAGTAGTATGAACTCAAGCCTGTCTATTATCCTGTTACTCCACGCCGCCAATGAATACTGGATTGCACTGGCCAGCGTAATTGCCATTAGCAGCAAGTTTCTACTACGCTACCGCAACAGACACATTTTCAACCCTTCCAATTTCGGTATCGTTAGCGTACTAATGATCACGCCATCCGCCTGGGCTGCACCTGGTCAATGGGGGCAAGCCCTGTGGATCACCTTGCTACTGGCTGGCTGCGGGCTTGTCCTGCTCATGGGCGTTTCAAGAATGCTCACCTCGCTCAGCTTTCTTCTGGTATTTAGCGGGCTCACTTTTATTCGTGCCGCCTGGTTAGGTGACCCCCTCAGTATCCCGGCACATCAATTACAAAATGGTGCTGTGCTTATTTTTGCGTTTTTTATGCTCTCTGATCCCATGACGACGCCCAATACCCCCTGGGGACGCCTCATTTTCGGTAGCTGGGTTGCGATACTGAGCGGGTTATTGCACTATGCTTTTTACATTCCCAACGCCTTTTTATACGCACTGGCTTTTTCCATGCCGATAGTGTTTATCCTTAATCACTATTATCAGGGTCAACGCTATCACTGGCAACATCTTCATCCCAGGAGACTCCTCAAATGAAAACAACCCCACTCCTTATACTATTTACCGTACTCGGCAGCCTGTTCCTCACGCCACCGGCATTAGCCTTCTGTGGTTTTTATGTGGCAAAAGCGGATACCAGCCTGTTTAACCAGTCTTCACAGGTTGTTTATGTCAGGGATGGGAACAGAAATGTTGTCACCATGGCCAGCGACTACCAGGGTGATGCAAAAGATTTTGCCATGATCGTCCCGGTGCCAACAGTGCTAAAGCGCAAACAGATTCATATCACCAACCACGCCGTTCTCAAACATCTGGATGACTATTCTGCACCCCGGCTAGTTGAATATCATGATGCAGATCCTTGCCAGGTTGCAATGATGTACGAAATGGCGCCAGCTGCGGCACCCATGGTAAAGCGCTCAGCAAAACAAAAGGCAAAAAGCCTGGGGGTCACCATTGAAGCACAATATACCGTGGGCGAATATGATATTTTGCTACTGTCGGCCAAAGAAAGTGGGGGACTGATTAGCTGGCTCAAAAGCGAAGGGTACAAGTTACCCAGGGGAGCTGAACCCGTAGTCTCCAGCTACCTTAAACAGGATATGAAATTCTTTGTCGCCAAAGTCAACCTCAAGAAGTTCGACAAGTCAGGCTATACCCGTCTACGTCCTGTTCAGATTGCCTACAACCACAAAAAATTCATGCTGCCCATCCGTCTGGGAACCGTGAATGCCAAGGGCAAACAGGAGTTGTTTATTTATGCACTAACCCGCAAAGGGCGGGTTGAAACAACAAATTACAGAACCGTTAAACTCCCCTCCGGCTTTGACATCCCCGCATATATCAAGGACAAAAAACTGTTTGGAAAATTCTATAAGGATATGTTCAAAACCCAGGTGGAAAAACACCATGGAAAAGCCGTGTTTCTGGAATACGCCTGGGATATGAACTGGTGTGACCCCTGTGCAGCTGACCCACTCAGTAACAATGAACTGCGTGAACTGGGCGTATTCTGGGTACAGTCCTCCCCGGCACAAACCTCCCAAACAACCCGCAAGGCAGCACCCGGCACAATACTCCCGCGCCCCGTTCCGGCCAGGCCTCAAAATGTGTTTATCAGCCGTTTACATTTACGCTATGACCGTAACAGCTTCCCGGAAGATCTGATGTTCCAGACCACAGGCGACAACGCCAACTTTCAGGGACGTTACGTGATTCGTCATCCCTGGACGGGCCCGGCACAATGTGAAGCCGGAGACCGTTACTTTAACGAAGAATTACCAGAACGCTTTGAAAAAGAAGCCCGGCAACTGGCAAAACTGACCAACTGGGATATCAGCGATATTCGCAAATTACAAAAGAAACCCGGGCACACCCCCTTCAATGACGATCCGGATGACTCCTGGATTGACAGCTTATGGAAATAGCCCAGGTTGTCCTGGAATATCCCCAGCAGCAATACTTGCAATCTGCGGTCAGCTTTGTAAGGCTTACATCCTATGCAAACATTTCGCACCCTGGGTATTTTTACCAAGCAACACGATGAACGAATTGAAGCGACTCTTCTCGCCCTGATTGAACACCTGGGACAGTATGATGTCCGCATCATGGTCGATGAACCTGGCGCAAAAATATGCCGACAGCCAGGTTACTGCCAGCAACAGATGCTCGCCGAGATTGATCTGGCCATCGTACTGGGGGGAGATGGCACCCTGCTACATACCGGCCGCATACTTGCCAATCATGACATCCCTATCCTGGGCGTCAACCTGGGCAGACTGGGGTTCCTGGTTGATGTCTCACCCCATGAAATGACCCATATCATTGACCAGGTACTCACCGGCAAATACCGGCAGGAAAGACGCAGCCTGCTCAAAGCTTGCGTCTACCGTGGCAATCACCTACTCGGAGAGCACGATGCCCTGAATGATGTCGTTATCCATGTACGTAACGAAGTCCGCATGATTGAATTTACCACTCATATCAATGGTGCTTTTGTGAATACCCAGCGTGCTGACGGCATCGTTATCGCTACCCCGACAGGATCAACCGCCTACTCACTATCATCCGGCGGCCCTATTTTGCACCCCGGACTGGATGCCATGGTGTTGGTACCGATTTGCCCACATACCCTGAGCCACCGCCCCATCGTTATCCACGGCAATGATGCCATCAAGGTAGAACTCTGTGAAGGGCGCAATAGCGATGCACGTGTGTCTTTTGATGGGCAGTCCCATATCGACATCCTGCCCGGTGACTATACGCTTATCGAAAAAAAGCAACGCACCATGACACTACTGCACCCTGAAAACTACAATTACTATCATATACTTCGCGCCAAGCTACACTGGAGTGTGCAGCCTTAACCCGGATACTCATCATGCTGACCCATATTCATGTACGCAACTTTGCCATTATTGAAGAGCTGGATCTGGAACTAAACCCCGGCATGACCGTACTAACCGGTGAAACAGGCGCAGGTAAATCCATCCTGATTGATGCTATTGGACTGGTCATGGGGGATCGTGCTGACAGCAGTACCGTCAAACATGGCTGTGATAAAGCCGAAATCACACTTTCTATCGATATTTCACAAACAGCAACAGCTGAGCAATGGCTACAGGAACAGGATCTGGATAATGACGGCGAATGTATTCTGCGGCGTGTCATCACATCTGCTGGCAAATCACGCGCCTGGATTAATGGCAGCCCCTGCAACCTGTCCATGCTCAAGCAACTGGGCGAGCAAGTGGTTGATATTCATGGACAGCATGAACACCAGTCGCTGATGAAAAAAGACATGCAACGGCAACTGCTGGATGAATTTGCAAACAACCAGGCATTACTGAACAAAACGCATCAAGCCTGGCAACAATGGCAGACAGTGAATAAGCATTATCAAACCCTGCTGACACAAAGTACAGACCATTTGGCGAAGCTGGATCTACTGAAGTTTCAGACAGATGAACTGGAAAAACTGGGCCTGCAAAGCAACGAAGTTGAGCAACTGGAAGAGGAGCACAGCCGCCTTGCCCATGCCGACCAGCTATTACAGGCGGCCGGTTCAGCACATCAGCAAATTTATGAAGACGAACAGTCCCTCTACTCTGCCCTCGGTAGTGTCATCCAGACACTGGAGCAGCAACTCAGCCTGGATAATGACCTGGAATCGCCCCTCGAACTACTCAATAGCGCTCAGATTCAGCTACAGGAAGCCGCTGAAGAACTACGACACTATCTGGACAAACTTAATCTCGACCCCCAGCGCTTGCAACAAGTCGAAACTCGCATGGCAGACATCCAGAACCTGGCACGCAAACATCATATAGACGCCTTTGAATTACCACGAAAACTGACCCAGCTACAGCAGGAACTGGCTGAGCTGAATTCCGATGAATACAACCTGGAAGCACTACAAACACGTTTACAAAAAACCGTCAACCGCTATCAACAACACGCCAGCAAACTCAGTAAACAGCGCCTGCTGGCAGCCAGAAAACTCTCTGCCAGTGTCACCGATGCCATGCAACAGCTCAGTATGAAAGGGGGTATCTTTGAAATAAAGGTCACGCAGGATACTGACAAGTTTTCCCTATTTGGCATGGACGATATCAACTTTGAGGTCAGCGCCAACCCCGGTCAACCCGTCAAGCCATTAATCAAGGTCGCATCCGGTGGCGAACTCTCCCGTATCAGTCTCGCCATCCAGATGATCGCTGCACAAAAAGTCACCCTGCCCGCACTGATTTTTGACGAAGTCGATACTGGCATAGGGGGAGGCACAGCAGAAATCGTTGGCAAGCAATTACGTAAACTGGGAGAAGGCAGACAGGTTTTATGCGTCACACATCTACCGCAAGTCGCAGCACAGGCACATCACCACTACAAGGTCACCAAAATTAAAAACAAAGCAGGCACGCAAACCGGTATTCTTACTCTCACCCCAGAAG
>WFWY01000016.1 GCA_015490895.1 Thiotrichaceae bacterium
TTCCATTAGGGCGTTATGTTCTTTTGTATGCCGGTGAAGGGGATATCCAGGTTTCCGGTGCATTGAATATCATCGATGATGAAGAACCCGGCAGAATAGAGTTCGACCTGATTGCGACACAGCGTGGTCTTAAAATTAAAATTAGCCGTGTGCATGCCCGTAATTATATTCGGAATATTCGCCTGGTGACGGTTGAAAACGAGAAACAATTGGCTCGGCAACTGTTTGACCCGTTGTATCTGGAAAAACTCAGGCCTTTTGATGCTATCCGTTTTATGCCGTGGATTAATCCGCGTCGTAACCAGCAGGTTGAGTGGGAGCAGCGTCCGTTGCCAGAGTTTGCACACTACACGGGTGATCAGGGTGTTCCGGTTGAAGTGATGCTGGATTTGGCTCAGCGTACGGATGCTGCTCCCTGGCTAACCATTCCCCACAAGGCAAATGATGACTTTGTGCGGCGTTTTGCACGTCTGGTAAAAAAAACCTTAAAGGGACACGGCAAGATTTATGTCGAGTATTCCAATGAGATGTGGAATATTATTTTCCCGGCAAATAGTTATGCTGTGCGCCAGGCTTTATCACTCTGGCCTACTGCTTACCGGAATAGTAGCGACTATGAACGCCGGGTAAAACTTGCCAGTAACTGGTATGGCAAACGCTCTGTTGAAATCTGCCGTATCTGGAAGGAAGTGTTTGGTCGACAAAAACATCGGGTTATTTGCGTACTTGCTGCCCAATCCAGCGTAGACTGGGTTGGGCAGCAAGTGCTCGATTGTCCACTCTGGTTTGAAGGCCCCTGTGGTGCAGGCGTGGATGCCTATGCAGTAGGCCCCTATTTTGGTGATTATATTGCTAAAATAGAACACCGTGAAAGGGTAAAAAAATGGGCGGAGCGTGATGATGGTCTGGATCAACTGTTCAGGGAAATAGAGCAGGGCGGTATGCTTGAAAATGGCCCTGAAGGGGGAGCCATTCAGCACTTTGTTGAGACTGCCCTGAAAACCAGTATGAGACTGGCGGATGACTATGGCTTACCCTTGCTGGCTTATGAAGCGGGACAACACCTGATACGTTACGACCCTCCACATCGCATCACAACACCCAGCGTACTGAACTTTTTTATGCGTGCCAATCAGGATCCGCGCATGGAGCATGCCTATCAGCGCTACTTACAGGCCTGGGAAGAAAATGGCGGAAAAACCCTGATGCACTTTTATGGTATTGGCAAGCCATCCCCCCATGATTTTTTTGCCATGTTACCGTCATCCCGCAGTGAGACCTCTCCCAAATACAAGGCATTACTGGATTATTTGCAGCATCGGGGATATCAGGATAAATATGCACATCACTTGCCTCTCTCTATGAAGGTGCTACAGGCGAGGCGGCAGGAGGCACGTAAAAAAAGCCGTGAACCCAGCCCGGGTTATTAATTCAGCGCAGGTTGATATATCAGCAGCTCCCCTCCTGCTTGAGCTTTCGTATCCAGAACCTGGCCGGATGCAAGGCCTGCACCAGCTTTTTGTCCAGTGGGAAGGGCTCATTATTGATCAGACAGGCCAGCATGTTTGCACACAGGGCTGCGGTTGTGAAACCATGAGAGCCAAAAGCTGCGGCGATAAACAAATTGGGATAATAGGCAGCGGGTGGATAGTATTTCCAGTGCCGGCCATGATGGAGATCCGCATAGCTTTGCAGGTAAGCCTGTCGTTTAGGTACCGCGCCGACATAGGGGAAGCGATCCGGTGTCGTCATGCGTATTGCTGCATGACCCTGGAGGTGGAGTGGTGTGAGCTCGGCGGCAAGTTCCGGCAGACATTGTTGTTTCTGGATGTTTTGCTGATCAGTAGTCGGGTCGTATCGGGCGTGCGAATTACCCGGCTCATAGGATGCACCCATAAGGTGGCAGCTTCCCTGATCAGTACGAATTCTCTTTGGTGTTATGTACCCTTCATGATCGATGACCGTGCGTAGCTGATCACCCCATGTACCGGATGTGGCCAAAGTGGTTTGTCCGGCAACCGGCATGGCTGGAAGATCCTGTACGGCAGGAAAATTCAGCCGGTGCCCGCTACAAATAATTAATGCTTCACTTAACGCTACAATTTGCTGTTGCTGGTTCCATACCTCCCAGTGTGCGTTTCGGTATTTCAGGTGAATAGCTTCGGTTGAGAGCTTGTAGTGGATCAGATGATGGAATCCCAGACCTTCACAAATAAAGTCAGGCTCCAGCCAGCCTGCTCCGGGGAAGTACAGAGCGGGGTCATGTACGGGTATCTGTGCAATCTTGCTGGCCTGAGCGGGATTCACACAGCGCAGCACATCCGCCGGGAAGTCTCGCTCTTTGAGTTTGCGCCAGCGTACCTGGTCACGTTCCCGGTAACAGAGGGTTAGAACACCGCACGGATGCCAGTAGGGTGTAAGCACGGGAATATCGGTTAACTGTTGTACGGCATACTCAAAACAGTGTGTATAAAAGTGTTCGCCGAGACTGGGTGCAGCGGTTATTTTGGGTGAAAGAATAGCAGCAGCATTACCGGAAGCTTCTGCGGGGTAGTGTGCATGACGCTCAATCAGCGTGACACGCCAACCGCGTTGGGCCAGGTGCCGTGCTACCTGATGTCCCGCAATACCCGCGCCAACGACCGTTGCCGTTTTCAGGCGCCAGGCGTATTCAGGGTAATGAAACCAGGGTGTCTCCATGCGTTCTCCCCCAGTGATCCCTAATCCAGAATTCCCTTGCCTTTTTTCAGCAAGTAAATAGCGTACAGAAAAAGCACGAGGTTCAGACTAATCAGCATGATAAAGGTCGTGCTGACAGGTGTATCCGCGATACCCAGAAAACCATAGCGAAAACCGTTCACCATATACAAAACAGGGTTGAGCTGGGAAACAGTCTGCCAAAAGGGAGGCAACATGGCGATTGAATAAAACACGCCGCCAAGATAGGTGAGTGGCCCCAGAATAAAGATAGGGACAATATTCATGCCGTCAAAAGTTCGGGCATAAAAAGCGTTAATAAACCCGGCCAGTGCCAGTAAAAAAGAAGTGAGTATGACAATACCCATGATAATCCACAGATTATAAATAGGAAGATGAGTGAAAAAAAGTGACACCAGTGTGACCAGAATGCCCACGAGCAAGCCCCTGGCGAGACCACCACTGATGAAGCCCAGCAGGACGATTGTGCCTGGCAATGGTGAGATAATCATCTCCTGTATATTGCCATGGAATTTGGCACCAAAGAAAGACGATACCACATTGGCGTAGGAGTTATTAATAATCGCCATCATGATCAACCCGGGTGCGATAAATTCGCTGTAACTATAACCGTGCATATCACCAATGGCGTTGCCGATGAGATTTCCAAAAATAACAAAATACAGGGTCGTTGTAATTGCCGGTGGGAGCAAGGTCTGTATCCAGATTCGTAAAAAGCGTTTAACTTCTTTGATAACAATCGTGCTGAAGGCGGTACTGATTTGGCGAAATGTCATGATTTGTCTTTCTCCAGTAATTCTACAAAGAGCTGTTCCAGACGATTACTGCGATTACGCATACTCATAATGCGAATCTGGTTTTGGGTAAAATACTCAAACATGACATTCAGGGAGCGCGATTTGTTGATGGTGACTTCCAGGGTGTGTTCATCACGCTGCCGGATAGAAAAGTCATCGGTTGCTGGTAACTGTGTGACCGCCTCCCTGGCATCGAGGATAAAGGTTTCAGTATCCAGACGATTCAGTAGTTCTTTCATACTGGTGTTTTCAACGATTTCCCCCTTGTTGATAATAGCGATATTGCGACACAGGCTTTCCGCTTCTTCCAGATAATGGGTTGTCAGGATAATCGTTGTGCCGGCCTCATTAATCGCTTGCAGGAATTCCCACATGGAACGTCGAATGTTGATATCCACACCGGCGGTTGGTTCATCCAGAATCAGTAAACGGGGCTTGTGAATCATGGAGCGTGCAATCATCAGGCGACGTTTCATGCCCCCGGATAAATCACGAGCCTGTTCATGTCGTTTGTCCCACAAACCCAGTGTGTGTAACAAGTCATTTGCCCGCTCAATGCACTGTTTGCGGGGGATGCCATAATAGCCTCCCTGGTTAATGACAATTTCCCGTACCGGTTCAAAAATATTGAAATTAAACTCCTGGGGTACCAGGCCAATCTGTTCCTTGGTGGCCTCGCGTTCCTTATCAATATCGTGCCCGAATACCGAGATGCTGCCAGCGCTTTTGTTGGCTAGTGAACAGACCAGGTTGATGGTTGTGGATTTTCCCGCACCATTCGCACCTAGCAGGGCAAAAAAATCACCAGACTTGATATCCAGGTGAATTCCTTTGAGTGCCTGCACCCCATTATCATAGGTTTTGTGCAAATCCTTAATACTGAGAGCGAGTGTCATGGTGAAATCATCTGGCTATGAAAACAGGGCTGAGAGTATGGAACAAAGCAGAGAATCTCTCAAGGAGCCTCTGATTAAGTCCGGTCGAATTTTCTGTGAGATGAAATTCGTCAGTTTTTTGATAAAAAAGTTGCTAATCGTCCTTTCGATTGGTCATTTTATAGTGGAAAACGGTGCTGTTTCAGCCGCACTAAAATGACCGAGACTTGATACAAAAATCCCCTCAAGGATATTTGAAGCATCGAAAGGCAACCATTAATCCGCAAAAACTATCCGTTAAATGGATCCATGTTACATTAGGATTTGCCGCAGAAAATGTCCGCACCCGCCAGCTTTGAGCCAGAGCTGCAGATGTTTTCCTTCACCCGCGTAATAATAAAAATAAAAAAGAGGTATACCCATGGAGCTCCAACGGACTACGCGTCTCATCTTTCCTTTCATTTTGTCATTTTCACTGATTGCATGTGGCGGCGGTGGTGGCTTTTCCAGTGATGGTTCAGGCACCGGTACAACAAACGGTAATGGTACTTCTTCCAATCCCAATAATAATGGTGGTGGAGACGGGTCTGGCACCACCGAGCCAAGCATTAATACATTGCGTCTCTCATCCAGCGCGTTTCAGCTACAGTCTGCTGGGGATAACCCGATTACTCTTTCAGCCATTGCCAAAGATGCGAATAATGTCTTGCTGGAAGGTGCCAATATTCAGATTTCTGTTGATAATGATGCCGATCTGACACCCACTGTGGGCACCTCAATAAAAACCAGCACGTTGACACCTGGTATTCCGGATAACCGTATGCTGACAGTGACGGCGACTGTGGGTGATAAAACCGAAACCCTGAATATAGAAGTCATTGGTACGACGTTAGTACTGGATGGGCCTGCCAGTGTTACGTTGAACAAACCTGCTGCTTACAAGATGGTTGTTAGAGACTCTGCGGACAACCCGGTGAGTAACCGAACGATTGACCTGCCCGTGGTCTCTGGCCCCTGTTCTATTGATACACCCGCGTCATCTGTACTGGATTCTGCAGGTGAATATGCCTTTTCAGTCCTGGGAACAGGCGAAGGTATATGCACGGTATCTGCCAGTAACTTCGGTGCTGATGCAACACTGGACATCAGTGTGTCAGGCGATGAATTTACTATAGCGGCTACGACTGACAAGGCAAATGATGTACTCAATGGAGACGACACCATTCTGGAAGTGCCCGTGGGCACACCAGAAACGATTACGCTTCAGCTCAAGAAAAATAATGCGGCTATCGCAGGTAAGACTATTCAGTTAAGTAGTACGCGCGGTACGCTATCGGAACAAAGTGTAGTGACAGATGCTAACGGCGTAGCCAGTTTCACTATTAGTTCAGCCAATTCAGGGGCAGCGGTAGTAACGGCATCCGTGGACGGTCTGCAAGCTGTGCTAAAAGACCTGGAGTTTGTTGCTGATAACCCTGTTTATATAACGACGCAGGCCTCCCCCTCCGTGGTCAAGCCTCTGGGTAAAAGTGTCATTACCACAACCATCAAGGATCTGGACGGTAATCCCATTAAGAACAAGGTCATTACGTTCAATTTGAGTGATACAGTAGGTGGAAAACTAAACGCTTCACAGGCTAAAACTGATTCATTGGGTAGAGCCAGCGTGGAATACACTGCGGGTAATACCTCCAGTGAAACAGATGGAGTGGTGATTGTCAGCAATGTACAAGGCTCAACAACCATCACGGATACCATTAAGCTGACTGTTGGTGGCAATGCTTTGCGTATTGTGCTGGGTACAGATAACAGGCTGGTGGCAAACGAACTAACCTATACTCAGCGGTTTATTGTGATGGTAACGGACAGTGCCGGAAATCCCGTTGCCAACCAGAATATATCTGCGACACTGGCTCCAACGGATTTTTATAAAGGTGTTATGGTTCCTGTTGATACGGATGGTGATGGTGAGGCAGACGAGTGGAGTGATTTAAGTATTTCCTTGCCACTGACTTCGCCCCCATCTTATGAAGACTCATACCGTTGTACGACTGAGGATATTAATAATAATAGCAATCTGGATCTGGGAGAAGACAAGGATGGTGATGCCAGGCTGGAACCTACGCACGATGCGACGGTGACCGGAGGTGCAGTTACCGGTGAAGATGGCTCGGCGATCCTTGAGGTAACGTACCCTAAAAGCAGGGCACTGTGGAGTAAACAAAAACTGGTTGTGAGAACAACACTTGCGGGTTCAGAATACGAAGAAAATACGACTTTCCGTCTGTCTATTCTGAAGGCCGACAAATCGGATGTCACCATTTCCCCTCCAAGTAGTAGTAGCCCTTATGGTGTGACCGCTGATTGTAGTCGTATGGACTAGGAGCTTGTCCGAGGATGGCTTAGTTGTAAAAGGCTATGAAGGTTGGCACTGAGGTATGAAGCTCAACCTTCTTGAAACTGGAATTCTCAGTTGAAAGACTGCTACCAGATTGCTTTGGCAGCAGTGCAAGCTCTGTATCAGGATAAAAAAGAAGTACATGGACTGCTCATCCTCGCTATAATCTCGCCAGGAGGTTGTCCAGGAACAGAAAGCATCGTGAAAATCACAGGCTCGTCATAAGGTGAGATGGTTGGAAGAGGCGAATAGTCGCTCTATTTAACGATTTCAATAAGTTTAGATTATGACGATCATGGGGTTTGCAGTAGCTTCCTGGTTCCTGGAGAGCCTTCTGGTATATAGAACTTTTCACAAGGCTTTAAAGGAGACTCTGATTAAGTCCCAGTCGTTTTCTGAGGCTAAAATATCGCCATTTTTTCGCTATAAAAGTAACCAATAGAATAACTATTGCTAACTTTTCTATCAAAAAACTGACGAATTTCATCCCACAGAAAATTCGACCGGACTTAATCAGAGGCTCCTTAAAGGAAAATACTAAGGATAATGTCGTGAAATCAAAAAAAATAACCAAAGCAGTATTGCCTGTTGCCGGATTAGGCACCCGCATGCTGCCTGCCACCAAGGCCATCCCCAAGGAAATGCTACCTGTTGTTGACAAACCCCTGATTCAATACATTGTCAATGAGTGTATTGCTGCGGGTATTACAGAAATTGTGCTGGTCACACACTCCAGTAAAGGCGCCATTGAAAACCATTTCGATGTCAGTTACGAACTGGAAACCGAGATGGAAAAACGTGGCAAAGAGCAACTGCTGGCTGAAGTGCGTGCCATTATCCCTGAGCATGTCACAATTACTGCGGTGCGCCAGGGTATTGCCAAAGGTTTGGGGCATGCAGTGTTGTGTGCCTTGCCAGTGATTGGCCATGAGCCCTTTGCAGTATTATTGCCTGATGTACTAATTGATGAAGTCAACAGTGATCTGTCCACCGATAATCTGGCAAAAATGATACAGGTGTATGAACAGACAGCTGCAAGCCAGATTATGGTTGAACCCGTACCAATGGAAGCAGTTAACAGCTATGGTGTGGTGGACATTAATGGTGTTGAGCTGGTGGAAGGTGAGTCAGGCAAGATCGCTGCGGTCGTTGAGAAGCCGCCACGGGATGAAGCACCTTCTAATCTGGCTATTGTAGGTCGCTATGTGCTGTCTGCGCGGATCTGGGATTTTCTCAAAGATACACCGCCTGGTGCAGGTGGTGAAATCCAGCTTACCGATGCCATTGATTTGCTGATTCAGGAAGAAAAGGTGGATGCTTTTAAAATTACAGGCAGAAGCCATGATTGTGGTTCCAAGCTGGGTTATATGCAGGCTAATGTTATTTATGGCATGCGTCATGCACAAATAGGTGAGGATTTTACTCAGCTCATAAAAAGTATGACCTTGGATTGATTTTGTAGCTTGCAGGATAGCTATTCATTCCGATCAGAATAGCTGCCTTGCAAGCCCTGTCAGTGCAAATCTATCCCCAGATCAGCTTTAACCCCACCAGTAGGGTTACCCACTCATAACTGCGCTTGATCCAGCGGTTTCCCGCAACAATGGACAAATGAGCCCCCAAATAGCCACCCAACAGGGAACCAAGCAACAAGGCGGGCAACCATGGCCAGTAAATTTCCCCCATCAATCCTAATGTGAGTGCTCCCGTTCCATTCCAGAGCAAACCGACAAAGACCAGGGTATAGGCAACGGCAAGCTTGTAATCCAGCTTGAAATAGAGAATTAACCAGAGAGTGACGAACAAACCAGTACCGGATGTCAGGGAACCATTGAGTATTCCGATTAAAAAGAGTCCAATAGAGCCTGTTACTATCCGCAAGAATGATAACGGTTGCAAGACAGGGTGTTGTCCCAGATTTGGGTTTAACATGGAATAGATGCCAAGCCCTATCGTCATGATTCCCAGAAACGTGGTTGCAAGCTCATCGGGAACGAAAACAATCAGGTTTGCACCGATATAGGCACCCGGTATACCGGATAGCATTAACAGGACATAGAGGGCTTTAAACCGGCTTCCTTTGAGATGACGGACTGTGGCTCCCAGGCCCAGTGAAACACTGGCTATTTTATGGGTTGCCAGCGCTACAGAAAAAGGCAGGCCTAGCAAGATAATGGCAGGGAGTTGAATAAGCCCTGCACCGCCTCCTGAAAAGGCCGAGAATACGTTGGCGATCAATGAAATAATAAAAAGAATAAACTGTTCTATCATGAGAAGAGCTTACACAAAAATCCTCAAGCTTAGTATCCTTGTCTGTGCTGGCGCACTGATGACATTACAGTTGACGCAGGCCAAGACTTATCGCTGGACAGATAAAAATGGCAAAGTTCATTATTCGCAAAGTGTGCCACCTTCGGCCTCACAGCTTGGGCATCAGGAACTGGATGAAAAAAGTGGTTTTACAATCAACGAGGTGGAATCCAGTGAAGTCAGGGTGCGGCGCAAAAAGGAACAACAATTAAAAGATGAAAAAGACCGCCTGAACAAACAGGCCTTGCGTGAAGAACTCATGATTTATATGTTCTCCTCGAAAAAAGAAATGATTCAGCATTTTGAGTATCGGTTAAACACCATTAGTGTGAATATTCGTTTGCTGGAATATCATAAAAAGAAACTAAAGAACACCATTAGTAAGCTGGGTGCAGAAGCCAGCAGTGCGAAAAATAAGGCATTAAAAGAAAAGCTGGAACTCAAGTTGCAGGAATATCAGCGTTCCCTGATTGATCATAGTCGGGCGATTGGAACCAATGAAAAGGAGCGCAAAGAAGTCAGTGACCAGATGAGCAGGGCGATCAAGCTGTATGACAAAAAATATGGCGGTGGTGGTCAGCTCAATGTGGGGAGCTTGATTGGTAGTAATGTACTGGATGAATTACGGAGTAATAGTAATAAAAGAACTCCGGTAAAGTCCTCAAAAGAGCAGTGTTCCTGCCCCTGTTCAGCGGCAAAGCCAGCACCTCGACGGTTATTTGAATAAGCTGAATGTCTCATTTGTTACGTTTATTTTTCGATGTGGTAACAGGGGGTGTAGTGTGCTCCGGGTAATTTCATACGTTGTTGCTCTACGAAGCTTTGCAGTAATGCATCCATACGCAGCATAATATCCTTGTCGCCCTTTAGCTGGAACAGGCCGTGCTTTTCAATGGCACGTATGCCTTCATTTTTTACATTTCCATAGACGATACCCGAGAAGGCGCGCCGCAGGTTGGCTGCCAGTTCATGGGGTTCCTGGGAATGGCGGAGTTCAAGGTTGGTCATGTTTTCATGGCTGGGATGGAAAGGTTGCTGAAAGGGCCGACTGATTTTCAGTAACCAGTTGAAGTAATAAGCATCGTTATTGGCACGTCGGAAGTGTCGTACTTTTTTCATGCCTTTTGCCATATGTTGAGCAACTTTTTCTGCATCATTGATAATAATTTCATAGCGTTGTTGCGCTCTGGTGCCAAGGGTATAACCGATAAAGTCATCCATCTGTTCAAAATAGTCACGGGAGCCTTCCGGTGCAGTGAAGATCAGAGGGAAGGGCAGGTGCTTGTTTTCCGGGTGTAGCAAAATACCCAGAATATAGAGAATTTCTTCAGCGGTACCCGCGCCACCGGGAAATACCACGATGCCATGTCCGGTACGTGCAAAGGCCTCCAGGCGTTTTTCGATGTCTGGCAATATGACCAGGTCGTTTACAATCGGATTGGGAGACTCAGCGGCAATAATGCCGGGTTCAGTAATACCCAGATATTGAGCATCGTAGATACGCTGCTTGCCATGGCCGAAGGTCGCACCTTTCATCGGGCCTTTCATAGCACCGGGTCCGCACCCGGTGCAGATATTCAGTTCACGCAGGCCTAACTGGTAGCCAACATCCTGTGTGTAGGCATACTCGGGCTCAGAGATAGAGTGTCCACCCCAGCAAACGATTAAATGAGGGCGGGTTTTATGGCGCAGAACACCGGCATTTCTGAGAATATGGAAGATGGCATTGGTAATCCCCGGGCTGCTGTCCAGATTAAACTTGGGGTTGTCCAGTATGGTATCGCTGGAATAAACAATGTCACGCAGTACGGCGAACAGGTGTTCGTTGATGCCGCGAATCATCTTGCCATCTACGAAAGCACTGGCGGGCGCATTGTTTAGTTTAAGTTTAACGCCCCGTTCTTCCTGGATAACATGAATATCGAAGTGTTTATGGCGCTCCAGCAAGGCTCTGGCATCATCGGTGTAATCACCATAACTCAGTACTGCCAGCGAGCAACTGCGATAGAGTTGATATAAACCGCCCTGACTGGAATCCAGCAACCGTTCTACTTCCAGTTTGGAGAGCACATCAAGATGGCTGGCCGGAGTAATGCAGGCATCGATGTACTGCTCACTCATGCGGCGTTCTCGGGTTTGTCTTCAATGAGTCCGATGGACTTAATGGTTTTTTTGTAGGTTGCCATAAAGTCAGGCATCAAAACCTGCTGAATATAATCCATGGCCCATTTTTTATCTCTTGGCCCCAGGGTATTGGCAACGTGATTGGCAAAAACCTTGCCCATGGCAAAACCGGGCATTCTGGCTTCGTTATCCCAGCGAGTTTCGGCATAGTCCTGCATGCGCTGGTTCAGTTTATCGATAAAAGGGGTACGATAGTCTCCCGGGCCGCTAAAGTCGCGGGCATTGTCCTGTACGTGATCAGCCATTTTTTTGGCATACAGGGTGATTAATGCTGCACGGTCATCATCTGCAATGGTTTCATACACCATGCGATCTACACTGTGAATCATAAAGGCAACAATTTCCTCCATGACTTCAATACGTTGCATCTGGGTTTCAATCTGGAAGTTTTGATTCTCTATTTCCAGCAGGGTTTGCATGGCAATTTTCCAGGCATTAAAGGCCAAAACACCGACCGAGTCTTCAACGGATACTTCCCGTTCGTATTTGCTCCATTTGGTTTTAATACGTATACGCAATGCTTTTCTCCAGAATATACGGGCGAAGTCCAGAAACATTTACGGATATCACTCGTCAAGAAGGAATAAAGGGCGTTATTATAAGGGCTATCACTGTGGAATAGCGAATAAAGTTAGTAACACTGATAGTATTGTCCCATGAATAAAGAACTGAAAGCACTGAGTGAGACTGTTCAGCATAATTGTCACATAGCGGATGCCCGTCATGCAGGAGATTATACTTTGTGTGTGTACCTGCTAAAAATGCGTGAAATGTATCGCTGGGAACAGGGGGAAAGTTTCAAAACCACATTGACAACCGATGATGTTGGTGACTGGTTAACACATCGGGAAGGTCACTGGGATACGGTCGAGGAGACGGAGTACTGTCCTTTGTATATTGACGGGAAGCAATATGATCCCTTTGATAATGAAGCCATTAGTGTCTTGCTGGAACAAAAAGGACTGGTCTATAACGCAGGCCTGGGGGTGCGTTGTCGCCCGCACTTTTTTTTGGCACAACTGGATGAATACATTCAGGAAGAGAGTCATAGTATTTTGATTGCAGGCAAGGAATACGCGCGTGATATGGCCGCACCACCGGCTATGGCGCAGCAAAACCGAATCTATATTCGCCGGGAGTCCTTGCGCCGCATGCTGTGGGAAAAGGTGGAAGAGTGGCGTATGAGCGGCCTGGATAATCCTGTCGGTCGTGCTGCGGCCTATTATGATTTTGACGGGGATGTGGAAGCGGCGCTGGATGCTATGGCTCAGGTTGAAATGCAAACGGTCATCGCGCATGAGAAAGGTGAATTGCTGGCGGGCGACAGACTGGGTGATGTCTGGCTGGATATGCTGGCAGATCTGCCCCGTACCCATGCAGAAATCATGTTGCGTGCAGTCCGCGACCATCTCGCAGATGCATTGACGACACTCCCGTATTTGCTTGATAAACAGAATCCTGCTGCCCTGCATTTTTATTTTGGCAATATGACAGCCATGCGAAAAAAGCTGGCTCCTCGTTTATACGATGCTTACCAGCACTGGCATGAGACGTGTGACTCTGGCAAGCTTGAAGCAGTGACGGAACGACTTGTTACACACTGGCAAGAAACAGCAATAGCCGCGCTTGAGCTGTACCATGAAAAGCAGGATCAGGCGGTTCAGGCGATTGAAACCATGATTCACTCCAGGACATTACAATGAGTTTGCGGGAACTTAAACCAGGCAGTTTTATTTTTGAAAAGAAGCAGGCACTGCCAGGTTTTTTATGTGACAACATGATTGAGCGTTTTGAAGCCATGAGCGAGGATCAGAACAGGGGGCGTGCCGGTTCTCGTGCCGCTAAAAACGTACAACTCAAAAAAACAACGGATATCTATATCAGCAATAAACCGCACTGGAAAGATGTGGACAATAACCTGTTTCGTTCCTTTGCCATGGCACTTAAAGAATTTCAGCAACACTATCCCTATTTCAGTGATATGGGCCGTTTCAAGGATATGGGGTACAACTTGCAGCGTTACCAGACCAACGAGTATTACCACTGGCATGTGGATGCTGACAACCCGGCGCTGGCTCCACGCCAGCTGGTTGCCCTGTGGTACTTGAATGATGTACCCGCTCCGGGCGGAGAAACCGAGTTTATTTATCAGGATATCAAAGTCACGCCTGAGCAGGGAACATTGATACTCTTCCCACCTTTCTGGACGCACGAACATCGAGCGGCTGTTGTGCAGGAAGGTGTGAAATATATTGCGACAACCTGGCTGACTTTTCGGTAAATAACAGATGGCGGATTTACTGACGGTCACCGCACCCCTGGCAATGCGTTTGCCCAATGGGGAAACGCATTGTATCGCTGAAATCTATAAACACCCCAAGGGGCTACTGGTTTTCTGGCCGTTCTGGCACTTGCAGGAGCCGGAAGAGGGTATACAACTGATCAAGGGCTGGCTGAGTGGAGAAGGCCCCTGGAGAATTGCCAACCATGTGATCAGCGTGCTTGCTTGCCACTCTACCGAGGCTTGTCCGGCTGAAGAGTATGAGCAGTGGCGCCGCTACCTATTAACGCATGGTGGCGAATACCCGCCAGCTCCGATGATTGAGGCGATTGCACGAAAACTCGGGGGCATACCTGGTGCGTGACTGGCGCATAAGCTCGCCCCACACGCCAGCTCAATGGCAGGCGTATTATCATTTGCGCTGGCAGTTATTACGCCAGCCCTGGCAGCAACCCCCCGGCAGTGAGAAAGACGCGCAAGAAGCTGTCAGTATTCACCGTATGGCAATTCGTGATCACAGGGTTATCGGTGTAGGGCGGCTGCATGTTCTGAAACATCAGGTTGCACAGATCCGCTATATGGCGGTCGCTGAGGACTGGCGCAAAAGAGGTGTCGGGAAGGCTATTCTTGATTCACTGGAAGCCTCTATTAATACCGGGAATATCGGGACTACCGGGAGTATTAGGGAACCCCTGAGTGGTATCAAAAAAGTGCAGTTACATAGCCGTCAGGATGCCATCGGTTTCTATCAGCAACAAGGGTATAGCATTGTTACCCGTTCGCATGTCCTTTACGGTGAGATTAGCCATTATCTGATGCAGAAGACGCTTGCCTGAACTCAAACTCAGGCATCACGAATCAGGCGCAACATATCATCAGCACTCATTTTGCCACTCATGTCACTGCCTTCCAGCAGGTTGTCCGCGAGCGCCCGTTTGCGCTCATGCAGTTTGACAATTTTCTCTTCAATCGTGTTTTCAGCAACCAGTCTGTAGATAGTTACCGGGCGTTGCTGTCCAATACGGTGAGCACGGTCAGATGCCTGATCTTCTACTGCCGGATTCCACCAGGGATCCATGTGAATGACATAATCGGCAGCTGTCAGGTTCAGCCCGGAGCCACCGGCCTTGAGGCTGATCAAAAACACATCACCCTCGCCTTTCTGGAAGGCATCAACAGCCTGCTTGCGTTTGCTTTGTGGTGTGCTGCCATCCAGATATTGATAGTGGATACCCTGTTCATCCAGATAGTCTCTCAGGATGCTTAGATGTTTAACAAACTGACTGAACACCAGTGCTTTATGATTGTTTTCCAGCAGTTCTTCGAGAATTTCACCAAAAGCTTGAAGTTTACTACCGGGTAAAGGGCTATTTTCCATAACCAGTCTGGGGTGGCAGCTTGCCAACCTTAATTTGGTGATCTCTGCCAGAATCTGGATGTGATTGCCCGTTTCACCATCCGCAGTGCCTGTATCCGTACCCGTACTATGAGCCGCAGAGAATTTTTTCAGGGCTTTTTGCCTGACGGCTTCATACAAGGCGCGTTCTTCCTTGCTAAGAGGTACAGAGAGTGTCATTTCAGTCCGTGGAGGAAGTTCTTGCAAGACATCTGTTTTTAACCGGCGCAAAATAAAGGGTTGAATAAGGCGTTTCAGATTATAACTTGCATTTTTATCTTTAAAGCGCTCAATAGGCGCCATAAACAGGCGTGTAAAGTGATCCTGTGAGCCCAGCAGTCCCGGATTAAGATAGCGAAACAGACTCCACAATTCACCCAGATGATTTTCAATCGGCGTACCGGTGGTAATCATCTTGAAATCAGCCTGTATATTCCACGCGGCTTTCGTGCGTTTGGTGCCAATATTCTTGATGGCCTGCGCTTCATCCAGCAGGGCAGTGGTCCATTGGACTTCTGCGATCAGGTCAGCATCTTGTGGCAGCAGCCCATAACTGCAAATCACCAGGTCATAAGGCTGTAATGATTTCAGTATGTCCTGGCGCTTCTTGCCACGATAAAAGACGGGCTTCAGGGTTGGCGCGAAACGCTGTGTTTCACTCAGCCAGTTATTACAGACGGATACAGGAGCCACTACCAGGGTTGGTCCCTGCTGTGCACGAGTCAGAATCAAAGCCAGGGATTGCAAGGTTTTCCCCAGTCCCATGTCATCGGCAAGACAGGCACCCACACCCCAGTCAGCCAGTCGAGCCAGCCAGTGAAAACCTTCTATCTGGTAGTCACGCAGTTCTGCCTGTAGTGTTGCAGGGACTTTATAGTGTTTGTCCTGAAGGGTTTTTAGTTGCTGGATATGTTGCTGCCATTTGCCGTCACCTTCCAGAGACTCCACCTCAGTGAGAAAGTCTTCCAGTGCCAGCCCTGCCAGGCCACTGATACGGGTGGTTTCTTTGTCGTTGTCTGCATAGGCATTCAGGGCTTGCAACTTCTTCTGTAAGTTCTTTGACAGTGCAACATATTGACCATCGCTCATTTTCAGAAAGCGACTTTTGTGCTGCTGGCTTAATTCCAGTAATTGCCCAAGGCTTAATACCAGGTCTTCATTGACACTTATTTCTCCTTCTATTTCAAACCATTCGCCTTTCTCATTAATATTCAGACGCATGTTTTTAGCACCCAGTGTCGAGGTGACACGCATAAATTCACCTTCTGGCCACTCCAATGAAATTTTATCTCCGATTGCATGCAGACTGGTTAAGGCTTCCAGTGCTTCATCCGGCTCCTCCAGTACGATTTCCTGTTCCAGGTCCGTCCAGTCTGCCAGAATTTCCACTTGCTCCTGTAATTGTTCAGCGGCAGCAACTTCCTGCTCCAGATCACGGCGTACCTTGACTTTTTCACCTTCTATTTCTATAAGCAGGTTCTTGCGGCCATGCCCCGGCGGGTAAATGGGGCCATGACCATCACCAAATGGCTGTACTCTGAGTGATAAACGCAAGCCGTCCCCATAGGGTAACAGGTGCACATGGATCATTGGGTCACTGTCGATTTCACGGGCATTATCAACACCTGCAATGTCGGACTGAATCCTCATCATGGGAGCCAGTGTCATCAGTGTTTCGCGCAGTTGTGCCTCGGCCTCTTTGGGTAACAGCAGGCCGTTGCCGATGATATTAACAATTTGCTCATGCTGGGCATCCAGCCGATAGATACGCAGGCGGGTGGGTGTTTCCCTGGTGACAATATAGTCCTGATTTTCTATCTGGTATTTTTTGATTTCAGGGTAGATGGTGATACGAATTTCATCGCCTTCTTCCGTCACCAGCAGCTCAATATCGCCCTGCAAGATTTCCAGGGGTGTACTGCGAGTTTTATCCCAGTACACCCGGGGGTGATTAACCAGTAGAGGCCATGCAAGGTTAATATCTAGCTCGTATTCACGACCATAGAATCCATAGGTTGTGTTTTCGACGATAGCACTCATGCATATTTGCAAATCTTCACTGGACAGGTAGGGCATATCATCCTGATTGCGTAACAACCGGCTCAGGGAGACATTGCGCCCTTTTGACCAGGTGCCGCTCCTGGTCTTTTTCTGGACTTTGGGGTGCAAGCTCCAGCTTCCTTCATTGATATCTTCGTGCAATATCCAGATGAGTCGCTCATGACTGACGACCTGTTCCTTGGTTTTTGCCAGCAGGCTCAATGCGTTTAAGGAGCGCTCCCAGCTATGCTGCCGGTTAACCAGATTGAACAGTGTCTTGCAACCGGTTTTCTGTCGCAAGCGTTTGGCATGAGCAGTATATTCTGCCTGCTGGGGATTACTCGTTGGTAAATGTCGGGATAGTGCTTCAGCCAGCTCGGCGGCAAACCAGAAATAGCCATTTGTATGGGCGCGTTGATAAGCCGTTTTAGCCTTGTCTATCCAGGCAGTATCCATTTTTAATCCTGCCCAGTAGCCAATCAGTAAACTAAACAGCAAAATAAAGGCATCATCCTGTTCCTGTAGCAGGTTGATTTCTTCCTTGAGCTCACTGTCTTCTCCGGATGAGAGTAAATCGGCATAGGCGATGAGCAGGAAGTAAATCACAAAAGTTTCACTGAGTGCAGTATGAGCCTCAAGGGTTTTGGAAATGGATTCTACCGTGCCAGCGCTGAGCAGGTTCAGAAAATGAAAGGCTTCAAAAATATCCTTGTGGTACAGGGGGCCACGATGCTTGGTTGCCTTGCGAAGCAACTGAATACTTTTATCGTAGGTTTGTCTGGCACCATCACTGTCTCCCTGCAATAACTGCTGACAGGACTTGTTACCATGCCAGAGTGCGGCATAGTAGGGGTGTGTGGGCTTTTTCGGGAAATGATCATGATCCCCCCGAACCAGGCATTGTTCGGCAATCAGGGTACCCAGGATATCCCTGAGTGTTTCATCGGTTTCGGTTGCCTTGCGGTGCAACATTTCTGCCCAGAAGTCATCAATATCATCCAGCCGGAATGCGGCATAAGAGGTATAAAAGGGTGCGACTACATGGATAAAGATTTCTGGTGAGAGAATGGCCAGCTGTTGACGTTGTGGCGTAACACCCAGAATATCTGGCAGAGGATAGGCACCACCAGTGTGTTGGCGAATGTACTGAAACTGTGAGTGAATATCTGCGAGTACATTTTTCAGGGTGAGGTAGTCTCCCAGATACAAATACATGCGAGCATCTGCAACCGCTGCTTCCCAGGATGTCCAGACCTGTTTACCCGAATAGGCCTGCCGGGGTTTAAAAACAGCGCGGATAGTATGGGCTAATTGACTGTAGGTTTTATCTTTAAGTGACTGTAACGTCACATCTTCAACCAGTGAAGGAGGCAGGCTGAAGCGGTTGCTGTCAATCATGACCCAGCCCTGTTTTGCGAGCGCGGACAAGGTCTGCTTGATAGACCGGTTTGTCCACTGAGACTGGGTTTGCGGATCTTTCAACTCCGCTCTGGCGGCACATTGTGCTAATGGTGTAGAAGCTATGGGCAGGTAGATAATGGAGAGTAACTGGAGAAGTCGCTGATGCTGCGTCGGGAGTGCAGTAAACGTTTCAATGGAGACTGCAGATTTGGGCTCGGATTTGGACACGATAGTTGATGAGTATTTGTAATTTCAAACGCTACAGGGTAGTTTCCCCGTCATGCCTAGTCAAGATAATCCCGTTATCGAGCTTGTTGTTCCTTATGAGTTGCGTCATCAGCGTTGTGATGCGATTGTTGCCCGGCTTTGTCCGCAGTACTCCCGGAGCCAGTTACAGAAGTGGATTCGCTCTGGAGATGTGCTGGTCAATGGGCAACGTATCAAGCCAAAAATTCACCTGAAAACGCATGATAAGATTACCGTTCACCCGGTCGCCAGTGAACAAACACATGACTTGCCGGAAGACATGCCTCTGGATATTGTGTTTGAAGATAGCTCTATTTTAGTTGTTAACAAACCGGCTGGGCTGGTAGTGCATCCGGCGGTTGGTCATCGTACAGGGACGCTGGTCAATGGTTTGTTGTTCCATGAAACCGCACAACAGGCATTACCCAGAGCAGGCATCGTACACCGGCTGGACAAAGACACCAGTGGGCTGATGGTGGTGGCCAAGACTCTGCAGGCACACCGCTCACTGGTAGCCCAGTTGCAGGAACGTACCGTAAAGCGTGAATATCTGGCCATGGTACAGGGTGAGCTCATCGCAGGCGGCACCATTGAAGGCAATATCGGTCGCCACCCGGTAGACCGCAAACGTATGGCAGTCGTTGATAGCGGCAAATATGCGGTCACACACTACCGCATTGAACAGCGCTTTACCGGCTACACCTTGCTACGGGTACAACTGGAAACCGGGCGTACGCATCAGATACGGGTACATATGAGCTGGCAACACAAGCCGATTGTAGGAGATCCTGTCTACGGTGGCAGACCACGCCTGTCCGCAGGCTTGCCAGAAAACCTGCGCGATAGACTATTGCATTTCCCCCGGCAGGCATTACATGCCACGCAACTGGCACTTGAGCACCCCGAAACCGGAGAATGGTTGCAATGGCAACGGGCAATGCCAGAGGATATGCAGGCGCTGGTTGCTGCACTTGCGGAATATAGCCATGAGCAGGATAAGCAGCCATGAATGAGCGCAAAGACATGAAGCACTGGATCCAGCCGGACTGGCCCGCACCAGCATCTGTCAAATCAGCCTCCACCACCCGTGAGGGCGGTATTAGCCATACCCCTTATGACAGCCTGAACCTGGGAATGCATGTTGGGGATAATCCGGAGCATGTGATGCGTAATCGAAAAACGCTGGTTAAAACACTTCAATTACCTTCCCAACCCCTCTGGCTGGAGCAGATCCACGGGACGAAAGTTGCCAATGCAGATAGTGACATGCCTGAATTAACCGCCGATGCTTGCGTAAGCCGCCAGCCGGGTAACGTCTGTGTCGTGATGACCGCTGATTGTCTGCCCGTGTTAATCACCAATCAGCAAGGGACCATAGTCGCCGCCGCTCATGCAGGCTGGCGCGGACTCAATAACGGTGTACTGGAAGCCACGATCCAGGCCATGCAAGTCCCGGCCCGGGAGTTGCTGGTCTGGCTAGGCCCTGCTATAAGTCAGCGACATTTTGAAGTTGGCGAGGAAGTGCGCGAAGCATTTGTCAGCCAACATCAACAAGCCGGTGAAGCCTTTATAGCCGGTAAACAGCCACACAAATGGTCTGCCGATATTTACCATCTGGCACGTGTCCGGTTACAGGGGATAGGTGTCCTGGCAGATTGTATCTATGGTGGGGATTACTGTACTCATACACAGGATGAACTGTTTTTTTCCTATCGCCGCAGTCCTAAAACCGGACGTATGGCCAGTCTGATCTGGATGGATCAGGACAATAAGAGCGTATAAATATGGAAGCATTTATCAAACAATTAAAAACAGCCCCGGAAAGCATTGATTTTAGTGACACCATGAAGGTTATAGAAACGCATTATAAGTTTACAGAAACAGCGTTTAAAAATGGTGCTTTATACAATGCAGCAGGTGAAAACTCCGGCTCCTGCAAACTATTTGCTTTTGCGCGCCTACAGGGGTTAACCGAGGCAGAAACACTGGCCTGTTTTGGGGCTTATTACCGTGAGGATGTACTCAATAATCCCGATGCAGATAACCACCAGAATATTCGTCATTTCATGAAAACAGGCTGGAACGGGCTGGAGTTTTCCGCTGAGCCTTTACACTCTGTTATATAATCCACAGGCAGGGCAGCGATTAAAACTCCGCTTCACAGATAGCATGCATCGGCTTTCCTGTCACCGGGTGTGTAAAACTCATCTCCGTTGCATGCAACATTAGCCGCTCCGCCATCTCATAAGCCTCTCGTGTGGCATACATATCGCAGCCTAAAATAGGATGCCCCATTTCCCGGCTATGTATACGGAGCTGATGCGAGCGTCCGGTAACCGGTGTAAATAGCACCCGGGTAGTATTCGTCTGTCTGTCGCGCTCAAGTACCTTGTAATACGTTAGTGCTCCCTTGCCACTCGATTGACACACTTTCTGCAAGGGACGCTTTGGCCAGTCAAAAATCAATGGCAAGTCGATTTTTCCTGTGTCCTTTTTTACCAGTCCATGCAAAATAGCGGTGTATGTTTTATGAACTTTCCGATCCTGAAACTGACGATTAATATGTGCCAGCGCAGCTTTATTTAATGGAATAATCATCATCCCTGAAG
>WFWY01000017.1 GCA_015490895.1 Thiotrichaceae bacterium
AACGGCAACGGCAACGGCAACGGCAATGGTGCTAATGTTGCCCCTGTCGCACAAGATGATAATGCAACAACCGTTACAGGTCAGCCGGTAACTATCGATGCACTGGTTAATGATACCGATGCCAACGGAGATATTTTGACTATTTCTGGTATCACCCAGCCACAAAATGGTACAGCAGTGATTAGCAATGGGCAGATAGTTTATACCCCCGACGCTGGATATACAGGTGCGGATAGCCTGACATATACTATTTCAGATGGAAATGGTCATACAGTATCCGCAACGATAAACCTGACAGTAACGGGGGATACAACAACCCCCACAACCCCCGCGGGAAATGTGGCACCGATTGCCCAGGATGATGCCGCGACTTCCAATGGTTCAGCGGTCACCATTGACGTGCTGGGTAACGACAGTGATGCAGATGGGGATATTATGTATATCGACAATGTAACGCAGCCTCAAAATGGTTCGGCTACGATTGCTGCAGGACAAGTTGTTTTTACTCCAAACCCGGGTTTTACGGGTAGTGACTCCTTTAATTACAGCATCTCTGATGGTAATGGGCACAATGCAACGGCCACGGTTAATATTGATGTGGTAACAGCAGGTACCGGTACAGCTACAGGAAGTAATATGCCTCCTGTCGCACAGGATGATCAGGTGGCCATGGTGGGCGAATCCATCTCGATCAATGTGCTGGAGAATGATACAGACCCGGATGGTGATGTACTCAGCATTGTCTATACGGATCAACCTGGGAATGGGCATGTGAGCATCATTAATGATCAAATGCTCTATACGCCCCATCCAGGATTCTCCGGGCTGGATAGTTTTCGCTATACCATTTCAGATGGTAAAAGTCATACCAGTGAGGCTGTCGTTTCTATTACTGTTACAGCGAGCAATACAGTGACCAATACCAATAGCGCTAATCAGCCACCTGTTGTGAATAACGACTATATGGGGATGGTACCGGCAAGCCAGCCACTCACCATTTATCCTTTGAATAATGATAGTGACCCAGAAGGTGACCCCCTGAAAATTATATCCGTTGGTAGTACGCCAAATGGTTCCGCACACCTGAATGCAGATGGTACGATACGCTTCACGCCCAAAGCGGACTATTGCGGTCTTATCGAGTTTGCCTATACCGTTGCTGATGCTTACGGAAATACGAAAACTGGCACTATTCAAATGCAGACCGAGTTTCTATAAAGAACGGCTTCTCATTTTTGCTCGTAGCCACAGCCCAGCAGGCTGTGGCTTTTTTTTTATGGCAATTAAACGTATAGTGGCAAGCCTGTTTTCTTATTTCGGGTTATCATGTCCAAGCCTTCCTGGTTCTCATCTTTCAGACAGTCAACGACTTACAAAATACTAAAAAACGGTTTCTTTTTTCTGGTTATTTTCCTGGCTCTTCAGGCATGGAAACAGCGTGATATGGCTGATGGAGAGGCTCCTGCTTTCCAGGCAACCCTGCTCCAGGGGGAAACCATTACACTGGATGCTTATCGTGGCAAGCCCTTGCTACTTCACTTTTGGAGTAGTACTTGCCCTATTTGCAAACTGGAAGAAGGGAGTATCAGTGACTTGAACAGAGACAAAAATATTCAGGTGCTTACCGTGGCTTTTTACTCTGGTTCAAGCAGTGCTGTGACTGCTTTTTTAAAAGAGCGCCAGCTAACTGCCTGGCCTGTTGTTCTGGACCAGGAGGGAGAACTGGGTAGAAAATATGGTGTCATCGGAGTGCCGGCTACTTTTTTTATTGACGCTGGTGGCAAAATACGCTTTAGGACAATAGGCCTGACCAGTAAATGGGGGATGAAAATTCGACTGTGGCTGACTCGCTTGTATTCATAAGGAGGCTCTGATTCAGTCTGGGTGAAATTTTCCGGAGCTATCATTGCCCACATCTGGTTTTTTAAAAAACTCTTTGTTCAGGAGCTGCCCGGGAACAATGATCCTGTGATTTTCGCTACCTTCCTATTCTCGAACAGCCTCCTAGGTCAAACACTTTTTAATAGAAAGCTCAGAAATTCAGCGCCTGATAGAAATATAGCGGTGACGATCACACCGGAAATCAGGACACCCAGCGTCACGGCAAGAAAGGCTTTTTTCTTTTCGATACCAAAGATCCAGGCCGCAAAACTTCCGGTATAGGCTCCTGTCACGGGCAGGGGGATCATGACGAATACCATCAATCCCCAAAAGCCCCACTTGTTGAGGTTGGTCTCTACTTTTTTGCGTGTTCGTATCACCAGTTTTTCAAACAGGCGGCGGTACCATTGCATTTTGTTGAACAGGTCATGAAAGACCCCAAAAAACAGATAAACAATAGGGAAAGCCAGCACATTGGCAGCGGTGCATATCAAATAAGCAGTCAATGGTGTGATGCCATTGGCAAGTGCATAGGGAATTCCGCCGCGTAACTCTGCAATCGGCATGATACTCAGTAAAATCGAATAGGTGATGTCATTCATATAAGCAGTTTCTCTTTTTTTATTATAGGGTTATCGTTGTATTGGTGCAGTGAACGGGTTGCTTCTGTTGCCCTTTAATTGCATAAGGGGACTCTGATCAAGTCCAGTCGTTTTCCTGAGGCTGAAATATCGCCATTTTTTCGCTATAAAAATGACCAATAGAATGACTATTGCTAACTTTTCTATCAAAAAACTGACGAATTTCATCTCACAGGAAATTCGACCAGACTTAATCAGAGGCTCCTTAACACTGCTGCTAATCGTTGTACTTCGGGTCAGGGCGCTGTTTTGAATGACCCGGAGGTACTTTGAACATGCGCTTGTTGCGTCGTATGCATTTCCTCCGGCTTGCTGGCCTGACTGGATAAAACGCTATATCCAATGTAGAGAACCCCAGCAAACATCACCAGAGGGATGCGGTTGCTTGACCAGAGTGCGTACAGTGCATTCAGTACATTTTTCGCACCAGACAGGCTGGAAGTCGATGGGTTGTTTGCTTGTGAGAGCCCTAAACCATCGGGTAACTCCGCAAGCGCCTCGCTAATATTTTTTTTATGTGTGTGGTACATAGTTTCTTAATCCATGTTTATCCAGTTCATTGAACCTGAATTGATGCTATCTGTTTGTTTATTGACAGGTTGCGACAAGCTCCTGGCCTGTTTTCCACAGTCTTATATCAATCCTATATCAATCCTGTATCGCATGTGACGCTGATTGAGCAACGTCCTGAAAGACCCTTTACGAAATTGGCAAACACGTGCCACTTCTTAACCGGCGAGAACACTGCAATACGTTATCTTTAGTCGTACTCCAAACCTGTCGGCTAACCGATGCATTAAAGAGTATCCAGGAAGTTGCAGGTTTATGTGACAATAGTAAAGCACATTAGAATCACTCTATTCTATCCAGGACATTCAAGACTTCTATCCAAGACTTCTATCCGGAATCCAGGCAGTCTTGTTATCTTCAATCAGAAGCTTCTAATAAGGGGTTATATGTCGGTAGCAAGCATAGTAAAGGAAAGCTGTTATTGCCAGGTTAAAACGAAATTAACAGGATAATTGACTCATTTACAGGGTTGAATGGTTTGTTCCCTGTTTTTCACGCGCATCCATACAGGATCGGCGTTATAATCGCGGCTATGACTGGAGATGTTCCGGGTATACTGTTCGGGTAAGAGCATCGCTCGGGGGGGTGCAGCCAAACAGTGTTATATCCGCTAAACTACCGGTTCTTTTTTGGTGATTTGTGGGTGACTCATGTCAACAAATATTATTTATGGAGTGCATGCAGTACTCACGGCGATTGACAATGATGCCGCGCATATTACGCAGATGTGGGCGAATACCCAACAACCGGGTAAACGTTTGAACGCTGTTCTTGCGCGTGCCAAAAAGGCGGGAATCAAGGTACAACATGCCGATAATGAACAACTCAACAGGCTGGCCAATACCCACCGTCATCAAAGAATTGTTGTTCGCTATCAAGCGCCACAGCGATATACGGAGCAGGATCTTGAGGTGCTGCTTGCCAGGCTGGAAGAGCCAGCCTTGTTACTGGTGCTGGATAATATTACCGACCCCCATAATCTGGGTGCCTGTCTGCGAACAGCGGAGGCAACGGGCGTTCATGCTGTCATTATCCCCAGGGATAAATCCGTCGGTATGACGCCTACGGTACGCAAGGTTGCTTCAGGCGCTGCGGAACTGGTGCCGCTTATTCAGGTCACCAATCTGGCTCGGGCACTGGATCGACTATCAGCGGCAGGTATTTGGGTGATGGGTACAAGTGACAAGGCAACCCGTGATGTTTTTGCTCAGGACTTCACGCTACCCATGGCGCTCGTGATGGGAGCTGAAGGAACAGGGATGCGTCGCCTGACCGAAAAACAGTGTGCATTTTTGTTTCGTTTACCAATGGCAGGACAAGTTTCCAGTCTCAATATCTCTGTGGCAACGGGAGTTTGTCTGTATGAAGCGGTCAGACAGCGCCAACTATCAGGAATGCATTCATGAAAATAGGCGGAAAGCTTAAAGCACTTCTGGCATTGGGTGTTGTCATCATCACCCTATTGCTATTACTGTTTATCTTTTTCACCACGCGTAGTGCGCTGGATGTCTGGGATCGGCTACAGCAGTTACCAGACATCGTATTTTACGGATACCTGCTTGCGATTGGTTTTATCTTGCTGGTCGCACTGGTTATTTTGTACAAGTTGTTCAGGCCACAGCATAGCTTGTTTAGATCATCTGAAAAAGTGGATAAAGCTTCCATATTGAAAGAGCTGGAGCAGGCGAAAGCAGCGGGTATGGATACCGAAGTACTTCACCAGGAACTGGCCACACTGCAACAACGCAAGGAAGCTGGCAGTATCCATATCGCCGTGTTTGGCGACGTGAGTACCGGAAAATCCTCGATTATCAAAGCATTACTCCCCGAGGCACAGATAGAAACCCATGTGCGTGGAGGTTCAACGCAGAAGATTAGTGAGTACACCTGGCGTAGTCGCTCCGGTGACCAGTTGATCTTAACGGATCTACCGGGGCGTAATGAGGTAGGAGGAATGCTGGATGATATGGTACAGGACGAAGCAATAAGGGCACAGATTGTTCTTTACGTGACAGATACGGATCTTACCCGGCACCAGTTTGAAGATATTCAGGTCTTGAAAAGTTTTGGAAAGCCGCTGATTCTGGTTGTGAATAAAAGTGACCGTATAAATGAAGAAGAAAAAGGGCAGCTTCGGGAACGTATTCAGGGGCGGATGGGGGAATCAGTGACGATTGCCTTTACGCAATCAGGCGGCATGGAAGAAGTCGTTAAAATATACGCTGATGGGCGGGAAGAAACCGTACTCAGACCACGTAAAGCCTACGTGGAGGAACTTGCAGAAAAATTGCAGGATGAAATTGATACCCAGGCAGACCTGCTGGAAAGCTTGCGTGATGCCAGTGTGTTTGTTCTGGTCAAGCAGAAACTGGATAGTGAGAAACAGGCATTTCAGCATGAGAAAGGGTTATCAATAGTGAGGCACTCGACTCGCAAGGCGATATTGGGTGCCCTGGCTTCGGTGAGTCCGGGTACAGATCTTGTGATTCAGGGTGCATTGGCGACATTAATGGTGAGAGATCTGTGTCGCCTGTATGATGTGCCGGTGCGACAGCTGGATATTGATAATTTTATCAACTTTAGCCAGGGCTATATGAAAAAGAGCATCCCCCTGTTGCTGGCAGTGGCTGGTAATGGGCTTAAAGCTTTTCCCGGTATTGGTACTGTCTCGGGCGGTCTGGTACATGCCGTTGCCTATGGCATTATTTTTGATGCACTCGGTCGGGCTATCGTACAAACACTGGAGCGGCGGGGCAAACTAAAAGCTGCACCTGCTTCATTAACCTTTAAGGAGATGTTGGGTGAAAATCTGGAGTCGCGTGCAAAACTCTTTGCCAGACTGGTTCTTGACAGCAGTAAAGAAAAATAAAACGGCTGATCAGGCATCACTGAAGACAGACAGGGATGCCCAGGGCAGGGGGGACAGTCACGTGGATCTGGCTCGGGAAAGCCTGACCCGGCTGCTGGATGATCCGCGTGTTCCCGAGAGTATACGCAAGAACCTGAATAACGAGTATCAGGAAGTCAGAGCCATGCTCGACAAACTTGAACAGGGGCATGTGCATATTGCTGTTTTTGGGCGGGTGAGTGTCGGAAAGTCTTCTGTACTTAATGCCTTACTGGGCAAGGACGTTTTTAGCACCAGCGTACTGCATGGAGAAACCCGGAATGTGGACATGCAAGCCTGGCATGAATATCAGGATGGGGGTGTTTACTTGCTGGATACTCCCGGTATTAATGAGATTGATGGTGAAGCACGGGAGCAGATGGCGCATGAAGTAGCAAGTCGTGCAGACCTGATACTGTTTGTTGTTGATAGTGATTTGACTGAAGTAGAGATGCAGGCGTTAAAGGTTGTGGCAGACGGCAAGCGCCCTGTACTGCTGGTCGTAAACAAGGCAGATCAGTATTCAGAGCAGGAGCAACTAGCATTGAGAAAAATTATCCGTGATCGTGTAAAGCCCTATATCGCACCGGAAAATATTGTATTTGCTGCCGCACAGCCCGCACAGCAAACGGTTATTTATGTCGATAAAAAGGGTGTAGAGAAAGAGTCCATACGGCAGCGGCCGGTTGATGTTGTCAATCTGAAGTCTCGACTCTGGGATATTATCGAATCTGAAGGGAAAACCTTAAGTGCCCTGAATGCCACCCTGTTTGCTGGCAATTTAAGTGAAAAGGTGGGTCAGTCCATACTCAGGGCGCGAGCGGATGTGGCAGCAAAAACCATACATATGTACTGTATAGGCAAGGGGGTTGCTGTTGCGATTAACCCGATACCTATTGCTGACCTGGCTGCAGCCGCAGCGGTAGATGTTAGCATGATTGTCCACCTGTCACATATCTATGGGCTGCCAATGACCAGATCCGAAGCAGGCACTTTGATCAAGACCATTGCAGCCCAGATGTTATTATTATATGGCACTGTCTGGGCAACCCATTTTTTATCCTCTTTTTTGAAGCTGGGTACAGGTGGTCTGTCAACCCTGATTACGGCAGCAGCGCAAGGTGCTATCGCCTATTACAGTACATTGGTGATTGGGCAAGTAGCGGAAAATTATCTGTCCAGAGGCAAGTCCTGGGGAGATGCCGGTCCTAAATTTGTTGTACAGGAAATATTGGACAGTCTGGATCGTGATTCGGTGATGAGTGAGGCCAAAGATGAGATACTGGATTATTTACGCAAGAAAGTAAAAAAGTAGCCGTGCCCGGCACTCGTTAGAAAAGTACCGCGACCCATAAATCTGGAACCCTCGGCTGAGTGCTTCCAGGATAAAGGAGAGGATGATGTGGATAGTGTGATAACTCTGCCTTTTTGGTTATTTATCATGCTCTTGCTGTTTGCGGCAGTCATGGTGCTGGATCGGTTTCTACTGCCGGGAGTGCGCTGGTATCTCAAGCGTCGCGTGAATCGTGCTATTGAGGAAATTAATACCCGGCTGGATATTCAGATTCGTCCTTTTCAGTTAACCCGCAAGCAGGCCTTGATAGACCAGTTGGTATTTGATGACCAGGTCGTGACAGCCATTCGCGAATATGCTACCGAACATGATATGCCCTATGAGGTGGCTCAAGCCAAAGCCATCAAGTATGCAACCGAAATAGCACCCAGTTTTAATGCTTACGTCTATTTTCGTATCGGTTACTGGCTTTCAAAAAAGCTGGCTCGGTTGCTATACAGAGTACGTGTCGGTTACTTTGACAAGGATCAACTTAAGCAAATACCGACGGATGCCAGTGTTGTTTTTGTCATGAATCATCGGAGTAATATGGACTATGTACTGGTGTCCTTTTTGGTCGCAGAAAAAACAGCGCTTTCCTACGCAGTGGGAGAATGGGCACGCATCTGGCCACTGCAAACCCTGATCAAGTCCATGGGGGCCTTTTTTGTGCGGCGTAATTCCCGTAATGCCCTGTACCGTAAAGTGTTAGAGCGTTATGTCAATCTGGCAACAAGAGCAGGTGTGTGCCAGGCAGTGTTCCCGGAAGGTGGACTAACGCGTGATGGTGAAATACGCGCCCCAAAACTGGGTTTTCTGGATTATATGCTACGGGATTATCACCCCGATAGAGATAGGCAGATTGTTTTTGTACCTGTTGGTATCAATTATGATCGTGTTGTTGAGGATAAAACCCTGGTTAGAAAACTGGATAAAGCAGCCTCCAGACGTAGCCAGTGGTTTGTGATCAGGACGACGGTTCGATTCTTTATTAAAACCCTGCTCATGCAACGTAAACAACGCTGGCGCAGGTTTGGCTATGCCAGTGTTAACTTTGGCAAGCCGGTTTATGCCCAGTTTTTTTTCCAGGAGGCAGGCAAGGATTTTAGTCAGCTTTCCAAAGAAGACAGATTTTCTTTTGTGGCCGAGTTGGCAGAGGGCTTAATGGCATCAGTGAAGCAGGTCATTCCAATATTACCGGTACCCTTGATGTCCGAAATTATGCTTACTCATGGCAAGCAGTGGCGCAGTGAACTGGAGCTGAAAGTAAAAGCGGTTGAGCGCATTAAGCAGCTAAGAGAGCAGGGTGCGCCCATCACCATTTCCGATGCAGCCTGTGAACGGGTACTCTCAGGTGCTATGGATATGTTGATTGGCAGGGGGGTTGTTGAAGAAGAGAATAATCTTTACCGTGTCAATCCTGAAGCAGTGGGTTTGTTACGCTATTATGCGAATTCAATTAATCACTGGAAACTGTCCCCGTAGTAGAGATGCTCTTGTTAGAATCTTGCGGCAAGTTTGTATACGTGATGCTGGAAGGTTCTGGCAAAAGGCAGTTTGTAGGTAGTACGGATTACACCGATACTTTGAGTAGTTTTGAGTAGTTAAACATGCGGTTTTTGGCTAAACACATCATTTACACACTCATGATGATAGTCATGTCCATCGTGCTTTTTGCAGGCACTTCTGCGCTATTGATGTTTTTTCCTGTGAATGACTCGGTGGTTTATCACAAAACCGACAAGCCAGCTATTGCGCTTACGCATGATCTGGCACATGTCAATATTCTGATTGATTTGTCACAATCGTCTACCCCCTGGCAAACACTGGTTCCTGATATTGTGTCACAACGGCGGGGGTATTTACTGGTTGGCTGGGGTGACCGGCAAACCTACCTTTCAACACCCAGCTGGTCAGATTTATCTCTTGGAGTAGCTTCTCAGGCCTTGCTTTATAATACACCGTCGGCCCTTCATTTGCGTTATTTGCCAGAGAAGGACAGGCTGCGTGCTACCGTAACCCCCTTGTGGGTGAGTGAAACAGTTAGCCGCCGTATTGAAGAAGCTATTGTGCATTACTTCGCTACAGGAGAAGGTGAGCAGACGAATACGCCGGTTCTGTTAGCTCCGGGGTATGATGCGGGTGATCGCTTCTATTACGCACAGGGAAAGTACAACCTGTTTCATACTTGCAATAGTTGGGTGGGAGAGGTGCTGCGACAGTCGGGGGTTCCGGTTAGTCGCTGGACGCCGTTTAGCTATAATGTCGTTTATAGCATCCCCTTGAAATACCGAGCAGCACTTCATGAAATATCGAATAAATAGATATCCCTCCTTTACCCTTACCCTTGTTGTTTTACTGCTTGCCTCATTCGCTGGAGCAGGTTGTAGCACACTGACACCGGTAACCTGGAAAGAGCGGGTTGAGAAGCAAGTCGGTTTATCCTCATTGGCATTACACTATAAGGTGGCTGGAAAGCAGCAGGCGGGCAAAGAAGTTTTGTTGCTCCTGCATGGTTTTGGTGAAAGCAGTTTCACCTGGCGCTATCTGGTTAATGATCTGGCTAAAGAGTATCGGGTAATAAGCCTGGATCTGAAAGGTTTTGGCAACTCACCCAAACCCCGTGACGGGCGCTATTCGGTTTATGATCAGGCGCTTGCAGTGCGGCAATTTATTGAACAGCAGCAACTCAGACACGTGACTTTGATCGGGCACTCACTGGGTGGCGGAGTTGCGCTGGCGTTGGCGTTGATGTCACAAACGGCTCCCTGGCATGTGGATCATCTGGTTGTTATTGGTGCTGCAGCCTATGCACAAAACCTGCCTTCCATGCTGGAAGACCTGAGACGACCGGTGATAGGAGAGGTGGGTGTGTATCTGGTTTCGCCACACTATCAGGCACGAAAAGCCTATGAATATTCATTTTATGATGATCGCAAGATTCCGCACGAAGGGGTGCTGGAATCAGCAAGGAACTTTGCCCGACCCGGTTCACGCTATGTTTATCTGCAATCGGCTCGCCAGTTGGTACCGGATGATATTAGTGCGATTTCCCGCCATTATCGCTCCATCCAGTCACCAACGCTGATTGTCTGGGGGTATGAGGATCAGGTGGTGCCACGTCGTTATGCTCTGCGTTTGCACAAGGCCATCCCTGATAGTCAGCTTGCGTTTATTCATCGAGCCGGGCATATGCCACAGGAAGAGAAGCCAGAGCAGACATTGCAAGAAATTCTGCGCTTTTTAAAAGCCAGGGGGCATTCTCATCCACCGATATAACCCCTTTATCCAAAAATGGACTATAGTATCTCTAACTAATGACATTTCATCTTTCCTCACTTGAACAAAAAGAAAAGCATTCGCTAGTATGCAGAGCATGACAGCCTTCACGACATTCCCAGCTCCAGAGATAGTGGTGACTCTACTGCTTATTATGGTGGCAGGTTCACCAGGGAAGTCTTTATGAGTCGTTGTTCCGTTCGGTTACAGCAACAGATACCGTCACAGCATGCTCAGGTGTTTCCTGTGACCCTGAATAACCGGGACTCTCATGGAGTTAGGTACCTTTTCATGACGGTTTTTTTTCTGGCAATACTCTGTTTATCCTTTATATTGCCCGCGGCATTTGCCAATACTGCCGACTCGGAAAACCCTAATACGCGTGTATTTGATGAGGGTTTCCCGGCTACCTATACCGCTGGAGACAAAAGGGTGGCTCCCTATGGTGCTCGTCTTTTTTCAGGAAAGTTTCAGGCGCAGCGTGATAGTGGTTTTAATCCGGCCTATATTATCAGCGCGGGGGACAAGATACAGCTTCGTATCTGGGGGCTGATGAGTGCCAATGAGGTGGTCACCGTGGATGCCTCCGGGCGCATTTATATCCCCGAAATTGGGGCTGTAAAAGTTGCGGGTACTGCTACAAAAGATCTGCGGAGTGTCGTCAAAAAGAAAATCAAAACGGTTTATGACAGTGGAGTTGATGTCTATGTCAGCATCCTGACCGCTACACCGGTGAGCGTTTTTGTTACAGGCCCGGTTAATAGACCGGGACAATACTCTGGTTTACCTTCTGATAGCGTACTTGCCTATCTCACGCAGGCAGGGGGTATTCATCACCAGCAGGGCAGCTTTCGGAAGATTCGTATTTTGCGGAATAATCAAACAATTGCCCAGGTGGATCTGTATCAGTTCCTTCGTTATGGCAAGTTACCTACTCTCCGTTTCCGGGATGGGGATACCATACTTGTTGAGCCACAAGGAGCAACGGTCACGGTGCGGGGGGATGCCAAAAACCTGGCGCGGTTTGAATTTCGCGGCAAGAGCGCTAACGGACAAGAGCTGATTCAATATGCGCGTCCAGGTGAGAGTGTCACGAATATCGCTGTCTCGGGCACACGAAATCAGCAACCCTGGTCAGTCTATTTGCCACGCCAGCGCTTTGCATCCACACGCCTCTATGATGGCGATAGTGTGCGTTTTGTCAGTGATGCACAGGCAAAGAATATTGATATCACGATTGAAGGGAGTCACCTGGGTAATTCCTACTATGCGGTTAAAAAAGGTACCCGGCTACAGGAGTTGCTGGATTACGTGGCCGTTGACCCCACCGATGCGGATATCAGAAATGTTTATATCAAGCGCAAGAAGATTGCTGTCCAGCAGCGTAAAAACCTGCAAAAAGCATTGCACCGGCTAGAGCGCACCGTATTAACAGCACCTGCCCAGTCTGATGGTGAAGCCAGTATTCGTGCCAGGGAAGCAGGGCTGGTATTGCAGTTTATTAAAAATGCCAAACAGGTCAAACCGGAAGGTCGGGTTGTGGTAAGTGATGGTCGCACTGTCAACAATATCCGCCTGGAAGATGGTGATGTGGTTGTTATTCCACAGCAAAGCGATGTCGTGACTATAGATGGTGAAGTGCAAATTCCCCAGGCGGTCGTGTATGCCGATAATGCCACCGTACGGGATTATATTGCACATGCGGGTGGTTTTACGGATCGTGCAGACCATGAACGTATTGTACTGGTGCGTCCGAATGGGCAGGTGAGAATGGGAGGCAGGCAGAGAGTCAAAGCGGGTGATCAGATCCTGGTTTTCCCCCGGGTGGATAGCAAGAATCTGCAATTTGCCAAGGATTTCACGCAGATTATTTACCAGATTGCGTTGGGTGCCAGAGTGTTCTCCAATTAATAATGTAATGCCCTGTTTTCTGGAGCGGTTCTGCTTGAGGGCAGCCTCGCAGGAGCTTGTCCAGGTTAAACTGCCTCTATATGTAAAGGGTTAATTTGTAGGTTGGCGGTGACGAAGGAACCTCAACAAACCATACCATGTTGGGCTTCATGCCTCAGCGCCAACCTGCCATTCGAACTTCCAGAATACCGCTGTCATCTACATGACAGCTTGTCAAAATCAGCGTGTCTATCCAGTTTCATCGCCTGGTAAGTGTGTACAGGGTGCTGCAATAAGGGCAGAGCGCTTCACCCTGTGCATCCAGTTTTAAAAATACCCGTGGATGAGAGCTCCATAAGCAGCTTTCAAAGGGTGGGCAGCTCAATTCATTACCTTCCAGTATTTCGCTGGCTTTCATACGATGTATTTTCTCGGTGTTTGCAGGCTTGCAGTGTATGAATGCTTCAGTTTGATCCGTCATGGTGATGCCCTCTTGTCATTATTACTACGTACTCTGGATAATCTAGTTACAGGGTGCTGATCGCAGTATTACAGGGTCAGAGGTGTACGCGCCGCCCCGTTCTGGCGCGTACACCTCTCTATGTTACAGGTGGTGGCGATTGCCGTTCTGCCATGCAGGGGCGGTGTTATTAAAAAAACCGTTAAAGCCATTGAAAGCAGGGAAGCCGGGAAAATTCATAAACCCATCCGGGATGAGCTGGTTGGGATTATTTTTGAGTGCATTAAGCAAGCTGTTTTTCTTGCTTTGTGGCAACTCCTTGTTGTTTTTGATTTGCTCCCTGACTTCCTGGTAGCTCCCTTCGAAAGTAAATTTCTTTTTTTCACCACCGTTTTCCTGGTACTCCACCTCTGCGTGGTAGCGGTCGCCATCCAGCCGTTTAATCTGAATCGACTGAAACTGCTGCATCACATGTGCCTGTGCCGAGAGAGGGTTCACAAAGGCACCCTGCGGTGGAAGTGCTGGCTGACTAAAATGTGGTATAGCAAAAGGTCGTGACCAAACATCAGGAAAGGGCTGCAGAGGCGGCATTCTGCCAAAACCAAAATGTGGATCACTTCTCATGGTGGGTGGCAAGCTAGATAACGGTGGTAATTGCTGGCTACCGAGGGTGACCTCCAGTGTTTGCTTGAGACCTTTTCTGACCAGAGTAAGGGTAACGCTATTGCCCGGTTTGTCTGCGGCGACCAGGCTGGCCAGTTGTTGCGGTGAATAAAGCTGCTGATCACCATAGCTGAGCAGGATATCAAAGGCTTGAATGCCCGCTTTGGCTGCAGGTGACTGAGGGCTGACCGATTGCACCATCACACCCTGTTTGTCTGGGATAATATCCGATAGCTGCTGAGCCAGAGCGCTGGGTATGGGGGCCAGTGAAACACCCAGCCAGGTTTGCCGGGCTGCTTGTGTTACGGCTGTCTGGTTGTCGGGCGGGGGGACTGTTGCAACTGTTGTTTCGACATAAACAGTACTGGACAAAGCCATGCCAAGTAATGATAGGACAAGAGTTTTTTTCATAATTTTCGACCTCTTTCTCTCTTAAGGAGCCTCTGATCAAATCCGGTCGAATTTCCTGCGAGATGAAATTCGACCGGACTTGATCAGAGTCTCCTTAAATCACTAATAAAACAAAGGGAATACGCAAATGCGCCTTATTTAACTTCATTAATAACGTTAACTATAGTGTTTTCAAGTGCCTGTTACTGTCAGTTAACTGACAGTAGTATTATGTTAGCAAGGTATAGTAGGCAGATGAGAGAAAGCCTCCGGGAGAGGTTTCGTCAATGACTGACATGAAAATGCCAGTTTTGAGTGATTAGGGTGTTGATGAAACCCACCATTTATTCGACAGCTCGGGTAATCCGGCATCCTTGAGTGCCTGGCGGGTGGTGAGACGGTCTTGCTGGTTTAGAAAGTGACCAATTTCATAATGGGAATGAGAGTCGGCAAGATTCAGTTCAACGGGTTGGGTTGGGCGTTCTGGTTCAACCACGACCGTACGAGTGTCGGTACGATTCAGGGTGTCGGTGCGTTCAATGGAATGCAGCCCGGAGTGAATAATGACCCGGTCTTTTTCGATGGTGATAACTTGCTTTTCATAGGTGGAGCGGCAAATTTTATGCATGAAATAGGCAAACAGACCAACTTCCAGTCCGGCAAAAGGCAGGATCAGGTACATGCCAAGCAGACTCCATACCAGCCCAATCAACAGTACAAATCCGGCGACTGCTGCGATTAACAGCCGGGTTTGCCGCATACTGGAAGACCTGTTTGGTAACAGCGTAATGGTCATTTTGTCGGGTTGTGAGTGGGCTATTACCACGCTTACTACCTCTAACTATCTGATGGGAGTTGCTCTATTATAGAGCCTCTGAATACCACGGTTCAGGCCTTGCTGCCACCTTCGCAGGCTGGTGAGTCTGGTACAATGCCCTGTTTCTTCTCATATTCGTCTGCTGTCATGGTGTGCAATGTCAAGGCGTGGATAACACCACTGAGCTCTTCTTGCAGTAAACTGTTGACCAGCCGGTGGCGAGCAATGAGCGGTTTTTTGGCAAAGTCGTCACTGACAATTGTTACCTTGAAGTGGGATTCGGTGGCCGGGCCACTGTGCATGTGACTTTCGTTCTCGATCTTCAATAGCTTGATGTGAATACCTTCGCGTAATTTACTGTCTATAACCGATTGCATACTCATTGTCGTTTCTTTGCCTCATTTTCACTGTAGTATGATGTATATATCTAAGGATCTGAAAACTATCCTCCCCAATGAACAGGGATAGCCAATCACACCAATAAGTCATTCAGGGTATTCATAATGGAAGATAATTCCACTTTTAACAAATTACGTGACTATATGCGTGGGCATATCGTTGGCCAGGAAACGCTGATTAACCGTTTGATGATTGCCTTGCTGGCTGATGGGCACTTGCTGGTAGAGGGTGCACCTGGCCTGGCCAAGACACGTTCCATCCGTATATTGAGTGAGGGTCTGGAAGGTGACTTTCATCGTATCCAGTTTACTCCAGATTTGTTGCCTGCCGATATTACCGGCACAGAAGTGTTCAACATGGAGGAAAGCAGTTTCCGTTTTCAGGCCGGCCCCCTGTTTCATAACTTGATTCTGGCTGATGAGATTAACCGTGCTCCTGCCAAGGTGCAATCCGCATTGCTGGAAGCCATGGCCGAGCATCAGGTGACAGTTGCCGGCACAACACACCTGTTACCCGAGCCCTTTTTAGTCATGGCGACACAAAACCCGATAGAACAGGATGGCACCTATCATTTGCCTGAAGCTCAACTGGATCGGTTTCTGATGCATGTGACGGTGGGCTACCCTGAGCTTTCGGCAGAGCAGGCTATTTTACAGCTGGGTCGGCGCGAGGCCATGCACCGCCTGGTTGTTGGCAAAAAGAAACAACAACCGGTTTTAACCCGCAAGGCCTTAAAAAAGGCGAAAAAAGCGGTACTCAGCCTGCATATGGCAGATAATGTGGAGAACTATCTGTTGCAACTGGTCATGGCAACACGACAGGCACAACACTATAGCGAGTCCCTGGCGGGTGTTATTTTATACGGTGCGAGCCCACGTGCGACTCTGGCGCTGGATCGCTGTGCACGTGCTCACGCCTGGCTCGACGGCAAGGATTATGTGGGTCCCGAAGATGTACAGAGTGTGGTGCATGATGTGCTGCGGCACCGTTTGATACTCGCTTTTGAAGCAAGTGCGGAAGGTTTGAATGTTGATGCGGTCGTTGATCAGTTACTGGCAGTGGTAGCGGTTCCCTGATGAAGGTGGCAGCAATCAGGCAACCCGGGCTAATGCTGTCAGGCAGATCGTCAGACTCGTCTCTGCGTGATGGCATTGATGGCGTGACTTACTGTTCGCTGACACAGTTGGCGAAACAAAAAGTACACGCCAGATTGTTACGTTTTGGTAGCAGGGAGATACATGCACAGCAGTCAGGGCAGCACTTGTCAGTACGCAAGGGGCGCGGCATGGATTTTACGGAGTCCCGTGCTTATCAGGCCGGTGATGATGTGCGTTTTCTGGACTGGCGAGTAACAGCACGGACAGGAAAATTACATACCAAACTATATGCAGAAGAGCGGGAGCGCCCCGTACTGTTGATTGTCGATCTTCGTGCCGGTTTGTTTTTTGGTACGCGGCGCTGTTTCAAATCGGTACTGGTCGCGGAGCTTGCCAGCCTGCTGCTCTGGAAAAACTGCCAGGCAGGTGATAAGACCGGTGGTGTTATCCTGACCGCAACAGGCGAACAAAAATCTTACAGGCCTCAGCGTAGTCAGGCCGCTGCTGGACGTTTTATCCAGGGTGTGTCCCGCGCAACACAAACCTCACAGACTGCCACTGACGGCCTTGCCCTGGTGGATGCCTTGCAATCTGTCCGGAGTTTTATTGAAACAGGCACACAATGTATCCTGATTAGTGATTTTCAAAGCCCTGCTGATTTACAGCAACAAGCCAGTCCGTTGCAGACTCGCTTATCTGCCCTGGCGGCACAGACAGCACTGGTTCTGGTAGCGGTTCACGACCCTTTCGAGGAACAGCTGGTACAGTATCCGGAGCCACTGGAGCTGCATCAGGGAGGGCATTTCCAACGTCTAACGGGGCGCTTGCAGCAGCGTTTTCAGCAAGATTATGAGCGCTGGCAAGCGACTCGCCGGCAGTTGCTGGATCGACAGGCACAGCATCCTGGCAGCCGCCTGATCGAATTCTCTACGGCGGAAGACCCGGCACAACGTCTGGTAAAACTGTCTCAGGGGATGCGATGAAAAGCGAATCACTGGACAGCTTGCCGTTACGGGATATCCAGCTACCGGAAGACGGGCTCTGGTGGCCGCCAGCACCAGGCTGGTGGTTGTTGTTGCTGACAGGTGTGTTTATGCTGTTGCTGGGGGTGCAAAAGTACCGTAGACGGCGCCAGAGAGAACAGCGTATACAGCGTCGGCAGGTGGTTGCCGAGGCACAACAAGTATTGCAAGAAATAGCACAGGAGAGTGATAGCCAGGCAGCGATTCAGGCATTGTCTGTTTTGTTGAGGCGAACAGCGATGAGTCTGTACGGACGGCAACAGGTAGCGGGTTTAAGTGGTCTGGCATGGTTGCAGTTCCTGGATGCCTCTGGACAGACCCGTGATTTTACCGCAGGGAGTGGCCAGCTATTGCTGGATCAACCTTTTCGTCGGCGCAGTATCCGGCAACAGGAAGCACACAAGCCGCTTATCACGCTGGTTCAGCGTTGGCTGGAGGCTCAGTTGCGTACAACTGGGGAGGTGGAGAGTGTTTGAATTTCAATGGCCATGGATGTTTGTGTTACTACTGCTGCCGTGGCTGTTGTGGTATCTGCTGTTGCGTTATGCACCTGAAAGCAGAATGGCTGTACCGGCAGAGTCGTCGTCAGCGGTTATTATCCCGCTTTCAGCGCGTTGGCAGACGATAGAAAGGCAGGGCGAAGAATCAGCATCGCTGTCATTATTCAGTAGGCGATTCGTGGTACAAAGTTGCCTGCTACTGGGTTGGGGTTTACTGGTTGCGGCGGCAGCCCGGCCGGTATGGGTGGATGAGATTGGCACTGTCCCTGTTAGCAACCGTAATATTATGGTTGCTGTTGATCTGTCTGGCAGCATGGCACAGCGAGATTTTCGCCTGAAAGGGAGTCGTATTAGCCGGTTGGCAGCCACCAAAAAAGTGGCCAGTCACTTTATCGAAAAGCGGGTGGGAGATCGCATTGGCCTTATTTTGTTTGCAGACCACGCCTATCTGCAAGCCCCCCTGACCCGTGACCGGCGAACGGTTATCCGGTTATTAAACGAGGCGGAACTGGGTCTGGCAGGTGAGCGCACCGCACTGGGCAACGCTATCGGGTTGACCGTAAAAAAGATACGTGAGCAGCCGGATGAGGAGCATGTGCTGGTCGTGATGACTGACGGTGCGGCGACTGTGGGGGTGACGGTTGCTGAGGCTACCCGTTTTGCGCTTGAAGCGGGGTTGAAGGTGTATACCATCGGCATTGGCTCTAGCGGAGTTCGTGTGGGCAGTGATCTGGATGAGGTGACTTTACAGCGTATTGCGGAAAAAACCGGTGGCCGGTACTTCCGTGCCAAAAGTATTGATGAAATGGAAGCTATTTATCAGGAGCTGGACAAGCTGGAGCCTGTCATCGACTTGTCACAGGCCTGGTATCCGGTTAAGGACTGGTTTTACTGGCCGTTGGCTCTGGGCTGTCTGTTGCTACTGGGAGCTGCACTGGTTGCCTCTAGCGTTGGCATGAAAACGGGGAGGCGGCCGGAATGAGCTATCTCTACCCACTTTGGTTAGGTATGTTGCCGGTATGGTTGCTTGCCCTGTTTTTCTGGTACCGTTATCGCCAACAGTACCAGCAAAGCCGGGATGAGCAGATTGATCCACTGTTACAGCCATTTGTATTATCGGGAGGCAAACAGTCAACCCGCAAGCGGTATCGAAACAGGATGGCCTGGGTGGCATTGAGTGGAGTAATAGCAATCGTCGCCCTGGCAGGCCCGAGCATGTATCAGCACCGTGTTCCACTCTATGAAACCCGGCAGGCAGTGGTTGTTGCACTTGACCTGTCGCTTTCCATGCAGGCGGAAGATGTACCTCCCAGTCGTCTGCAACAGGCCAAATTTGCGCTCACTGATTTGTTGCAACAGCGTACAACAGGCTATACCGCGCTGGTGGTTTTTGCCGCAGATGCGTTTGCGGTAGCACCACTGAGTTTTGATGTGGAAACACTGTTTGCACAGTTAACACCGATGTCACCCGGGATTATGCCGGCACAGGGTAGTCGCCTGGATCGGGCGATTGAGCAGTCTACACGTTTACTGGAGGGTGCCGGTTATCGTCGCGGACACATTCTGTTAGTGACGGATGGGCTGAGTGACCTGTCTGCCAGCTTGTCGGCAGCACGTTCTGCCCATCAGCAGGGCTATGAAGTATCGCTATTGATGGTTGGAACCGAGCAGGGAGCCCGTATTCCGCTCACCATAGAACAGGAAGGTCTGCCACGGCGCTGGTTACAGGATCAGCAAGGGCAGCTGGTCATTGCCCGCGTGGACAAGGCTGCGTTACAGTCGGTTGCCAGGGCAGGAGGTGGTCTGCTGCTGTCACTGACAGAGGATGCAGGGAGTATCCAGCGTCTGCTGGCTTATTATCGTGCAGATGAAAAGCGCGTCAAAGTGAAACAGAATACGGTGGAGCAGCCAGTGAATGGGGGTATCTGGCTGCTTCCTCCGTTATTGGCTTTGTTGCTGTATGTGCTGTTTCCGTTGTTTTCAGCGTATTTGCTGCCCTCGTCGGGAAGGCGTTTTTCTTTTCCGGGCAGGCCTGTACCCAAGCAGCAAGGAAAACACCTGGGGAGTAGCGTTGTCCTGTTTTTTGTTCTTTTGTTCGTCTCCCTGGATCAGGCGCAGGCTTTTGACTGGAGAAGTCTCTGGTTAAATTCAAAGCAGCAGGCTAGACAGCTCTTGTTACAGCCCTCTGTAGATACCTCCCGTCGTGCCGCAGTAGAAGCGTTATTGAAAGATCCCCAGTGGCAGGCGATAGCCGCTTACCGCTTACAGCAATATGCACAGGCAGAAACATTGTTTGCAGCGTCTGATAGCGCGGTAGCCTGGTATAACCGTGGTAACGCACTGGCTCAGTTGCGGGCGTTTGACAAAGCGATTAAGGCGTATCAGGCGGCATTGGAAAAACGTCCGGATTTTGCCGATGCCCAGTACAATCTGGAGCAGGTGCAACAAGCCAGGGCAGCACAACAAAAGCTGACCGTTTCTCGTGAAAACCCCGCCCTGACAGAGAACCATAAAACTACCGCACCACCGGGCGGTGACAGTGTCAGCACGAAAGCTCAGGTGCGGCAATCAACGAGGGAGAAAGAGCAGCAGGCGTATGACAGGCAATGGCTGAAGAGTATTCCGGATGACCCTTCCGGTTTATGGCGGCGCAAGTTTTACTACCAGTATCAGAAGCGTAGTCAGCAGCGTGAGGTTCAGCCATGGTGAGGCTGGCCTTTCTGGTATCGCTCGGGTGGCTCTGCCTGATGCTGCCAATGGTACATGCCGGGCCGGTGTCTGCTCGGGTACACCCTGTGGAAGTCATCATAGGAGAACCTGTCACACTCACTATTTCACTGGATTCTACCAGCCTGGCCGTGCCGGATCTGTCCGGGTTGAAAACGCATTTTCGCATCCTGAAAAAGACCAATACCAGCAGTTTGCATGAACAGGATGGACTTATGCAGATCAGAAAAAACTGGGTAATCCAGTTGTTGCCCATGCAACAGGGCAACGTCCACATTCCTGTTATCAGGGTTGGGCATGAGCGCACCCCTCCTTTAAGTATTCATGTGGCTGCCCGGTCTTCGGAGCCCGTGCGAGCTAACACACAGCAGGGAGCTACCCCCCATGGCAAGCAAGATTTGTTCGTCAAGGTGGAAACCGATACCCGGGAAGGCTATGTACAGGGACAAATTATTATCACCCAGAAAATATTTCATGCAATTCCGTTGGAGAAGGCGAATTTAAGTCCCCCGGTTGTTCGGCGTGTAGACAGCCCGGTAAAGCACTCGCAGCCGCTGACATTGGAGAAAAAGGTAGCGAAACAGGGAAAGGAGAGCCAGGAAACAAAGCGTATTGAGAGCATTATGGATGAGGCTGCAGAGGTGATCACCCTGAGCCAGACACCTCCTTATTACTGGCGTTTTAATGGTCGGCGTTATCATGTGATAGAGCGTAGTTATGCTG
>WFWY01000018.1 GCA_015490895.1 Thiotrichaceae bacterium
CGGAGATGTGTATAAGAGACAGATCATGGGGTACTCAAGCCAAAAAACCAATAAAGCACTTGTAATAATGAATTGTTATCACTATTATATGCCCTCACTGAAATCTGATGCGGGGTGGAGCAGCCCGGAAGCTCGTCGGGCTCATAACCCGAAGGTCGTAGGTTCGAATCCTACCCCCGCTACCAAAATTTCAGCTAACACCCTGGAAATGAAACATTTAAGAGTGTTAGCTATTATAAAAAAGCCCCGTTAACCGGGGCTTTTTTATTACCTGAAAACTATAAAGTATGGTTAAAAATAGCCGCACTTTAGCCTGAACCGATGATTTCTCTGCGGGTTCAGGTTTAATAGATGCCTGATAAAGGCCTTAATACACCATGACACAAGAAACACTGGATCCATTAATTCGCTCAACCGTGGAAGGCCTTGGTTATATGCTATGGGGGTATGATTACCGGCCTCATAGTGATAGCGGGTTACTGCGTATTTATATTGATTCTGAAAAAGGCATTACGGTAGAGGACTGTGCGACAGTAAGCCGCCAAATCAGTGCTGTATTTGATGTTGAAGACCCAATTGCCTCTGCCTATACACTGGAGGTATCCTCTCCCGGGATAGATAGAATGCTCTTCTCGGCAGAGCAATATACTCCGTATACAGGAGAAACCATCAAAATCAAAACACGCTCTCCCCTGAACAACAGAAGAAACTTTAAAGGATCACTGGAACAGGCCACCGAACAAACTGTGACCTTAAAGATTGATAACGAATATTTTGAAATCCCGTTTGACACGATCGAGCAGGCACGCTTGAAAGTGTCTCGCTGATACAGGATGCCCAGGAAGATATAAAACTATGAGTAAAGAAATACTATATGTCGTAGATGCCATCTCCAACGAGAAAAATGTTGACCGCGAAATCATCTTTGAAGCGGTTGAGATTGCTCTGGCAACTGCTACTCGCAAGAAAAACAACCCTGAAATGGATGTTAAAGTCGATATTGACCGTGAAACAGGTGAGTATGAAACATTCCGTCAGTGGGAAGTACTGGATGATGAATCCGAAGAGTTTGAATCAACAGAACGCCAGATATTGCTAAGCTATGCAAAAAAAGCTGGCCACGATGTTGAAGTAGGCGACTATATTCGTGAACCGATTGAATCAATAGAGTTCGGGCGTATCGCTGCACAGACTGCTAAGCAGGTGATCGTGCAAAAAGTTCGACAGGCAGAGCGTGAACGCATCGTAGAGAGTTTTCGTGACCGCGTTGGCTCACTTGTCCTTGGTACTGTCAAACGGGTGGACAGACGCGGCATCATTCTGGATATGGGAGATAACGCCGAAGCCCTGATCCCGCGCGAAGAAATGCTGCCCAAAGACATGGTCCGTCCTGGTGACCGAATGCGTGGCTACCTGAAAGAAATCATTGATAGTGGTCGCGGCCCACAAATCATCGTCAGCCGAACAGATGCTAATCTATTAATTGAGTTATTGAAACTGGAAGTCCCTGAAATTGGGCAGGAAATGATTGATATTATGGCTGCCGCCAGAGACCCGGGGTCACGTGCTAAAATTGCCGTACGTGCCAATATGCCGAACCTGGATCCCGTCGGTGCCTGCGTGGGTATGCGGGGCTCACGGATTCAAACGGTAACCAATGAACTTAACGATGAACGTGTTGATATTATCCCCTGGGATGATGACATCGCAACCTTCGTCATTAATGCCATGAAGCCTGCGGAAGTTCTCTCCATCGTCGTAGATGAAGATAGCAAGACCATGCGTATTGGGGTTGAAGAAGAGCAACTCTCCCAGGCCATTGGCAAAGGCGGGCAGAATGTTCGGCTAGCCAGCGAACTAACAGGCTGGCAACTGGATATCATGTCAGCTGAGCAGGCGGAAGAAGAGACACAGAAAGAACATTCATTGCTGATTGATATGTTTATAGAAAATCTGGACATTGATGAAGATATTGCCAGTATTCTGGTAGAAGAAGGCTTCACTACGCTGGATGAGTTAGTATACGATTTTGACGATGTCTGCGCGATTGAGGAATTCAATGAAGAACTGGCAGAAGAGCTAAAAACGCGTGCACAAAATGCGCTCTTAACACAAGCCATTTCTTCAGGCTCCGGAACCCCGGCGGAAGACTTGCTGGATATGGACACCATGGACAGTGCACTCGCTCACAAACTGGCTGCAAAAGGCATCTGTACCATGGAAGATTTGGCGGAACAAGCAACCGATGAATTGCTGGATGTAGAAGGTATGACCGAAGAACGAGCCGGTGAACTCATTATGATTGCTCGCGCACCCTGGTTCGCAGAAGAAGAACCTGCGGAAGAAGAGACAGCGACATCTGAAGCTGAAAATGGATAAGGTGGGAGACAACACATATGTCAGAAATTATTGTAAAACAACTGGCCCAAATCGTTGGTACGCCTGTCGATGTGATGCTAAAACAACTTCAGGATGCCGGGATTCCGGTCACCAGCGCAGAAGACTCGATAACGGATGAGCAAAAACTAAAACTGCTGGAGTACATCCGCCTGGGTCAGCAACAAACAACACAGACGACAACGCCATCCAAGTTGTCCATGAAGCGTCGTAGCATACGCGAGCGAAAAGTAACGGGAGCACATAGCAAAAAGGTTGTAAACGTAGAAGTGCGCCGCAAACGTACTGCACGAAAAGCAGCTACGCCTACAGCAGCCCCGAGCACGCCGGTAATTAACCGTTCTGAAGAGCTCTCCAACCAGCTGGCCGAAGAGCGCAAAGCTCTGGAAGCCACCAAGCGCGAAGCCGAACTTGCCAGACAAGCCAAGGAG
>WFWY01000019.1 GCA_015490895.1 Thiotrichaceae bacterium
GATACCGCAGAAATCTCAATGGCAGCACGTGAGATATTGAATCACATTGGTCGTGGCCAAAAGTACTGTACCGAGATCATGGGTAAAGTATACAAAATTGGTAATAACCTGGGTTTGCCCGAGCCTGCACTGGCTGACACGCTGGAAGGACTGGAAGAGGATATCGAAGACGAAACAGGCGTTGCTGTCAAGTTGCCTCTGGATAAGAAAGGGGCTGAAATATTACTGATTACTCCTTCGGCTGATTTCTTCGCAGAACCTCACGTAGATGGCCTGATGGGGTATGCCAAGGTGTTTCATGAGCTAGGGATGGACTGGACACTAAGCTCCTATGCTTCTGAAGGCGCGAATTTCGGCATGTTTATTGGTAGTTATGAGAATATGCGAAGGATTTCACAACGTATTCGCAAGGCTGCCATAGATCTAGGTGTTAAGCGTATTGTCTTCGGAGAGTGTGGGCACGCCTGGCGGGTTGCTTATAGCTTTCTGAATACTCTGGCCGGCCCCTTTGATTTTCTTGACCCAAAATATCCGGTTCCACAGCATGTACTGGAGATTACCTGGCCTGCATTACAGGCAGGAAAACTGAATATAGACAAGTCACGCAATGATGATATGGTTCTTACCTTTCATGATTCATGCAATATTGCACGTGGCAGTGGAATGGGGGGCTATGAGGGTGGTCAATTTGACATTCCCCGTAATGTCATTAAGGCGGTCTGTAATCACTACGTTGATATGACAGCCGACACCATTAAAGATGCAACCTTTTGTTGCGGTGGCGGTGGCGGTATCTTGACCGATGACCTGATGGAAGTACGAGTCAAGGGGGCTCAGCCCAGAATGGAAGCCCTGAAGCATGCTACTGAGCACCACGGAGTTACCCATATGGCGGCTATTTGTGCCATTTGTAAATCACAGTTTACCAAAGTCATTCCTTACTACGGGTTTACGATGGATCAAATCGTGAGTGTCCATCAGTTAGTAAGTAATGCACTTATCCTTACCGGGCAGGTGGATGAAGATGAGGACGGCGACGACTAGGCGAGAAGTTTAAGAATACTGCTTGGCCGAATTAATTAATTTTAGAGAATTTTGTGTAATACATTCGCATTGCGAAGGACCCACAGGAGAAATAACATGGCAACATCACCAGATGACAAGACAATGGAGCATACTTTCCGCCGCTTCGAAGACGGAGACTATAAATGGGATAATATGGCGGAGAAAATCTTCCTGGAAGATACTTCTTACAAATGCCCAACCTATATTCAAAAGACACCTCCTTGTCAGGGTGGCTGTCCAGCAGGTGAGGATATCCGGGGGTGGCTGCAAATTGTTCGCGGTATTGAAAAGCCTATCGGGTTTGAAGCACCTGCAGGTGACTTGAGCAAAGAAGAAAAAGAAGCGATTGCTTTAAAGCAAATGCAGGAATATGCCTTTTATCGCTCTACTGAAGCAAACCCCTTTCCTTCCATGATGGGGCGCGTATGCCCGGCTCCTTGCCAGGATAGCTGTAATCGTAACGATGTGGATGATTTCGTTGGAATTAATGCGGTTGAGCAGTATATTGGTGACAATGGTATTGACCTGGGGCTGACTTTTGATGACTCTGCGCCTCTTTCAGGTAAGAAAGTGGCTATCATCGGCGGTGGTGTAGCCGGTCTAACAGCTGCTTACCAGTTACGGAAAATGGGGCATGCATCCACTATTTTTGATGATCACCCACAGCTCGGTGGTATGGCCCGTTACGGCATTCCAGGTTATCGTGTGCCTCGTGACAAAATGGATTCTGAAATTGAGCGTATTACCCGTATGGACAGCGTTGACGTTCGCTTGAATACACGGGTGGGTAAAGATGTGAGTGTTGAAGAGCTGGAAAATGAATACGATGCCATTTTATGGGCGTTAGGCTGTAAAAATGGTCGAGGTCTGTTTGTTGATAACTGGAACGACGTGCCTAATGCAGTGACAGCCGTTAAGTTCCTTGAAGCTTTTAACCTGGGTAATATGAAATACACAGCACCCAAAGTGGTGTGTGTGGGTGGCGGTGATACTTCCATTGACGTTGTTTCAGTTTCCCGCCGTATCGGTACTATTGAAGGTTACAATGAGCACCCTGAAGATACCGCAACAGGTAAAAGCACACATGAAAACAACCCGGAGAACAAGTTACCTACAGAAGTAACATTAACATCCTTATTCCCGCTGGATCAAATGACTGCAGCGGAGCACGAGGTTCAGGATGCACTAAAAGAAGGTGTGACTATTCTGACAGAAGTCATGCCTACAGAAATTGTAGTTGATGAAAGTGGTCGTGCGATAGGTCTAAAGGTTGTAGAGGCTGAAATGGATGGCAATATGCCAAAACCTAAAGAAGGTGGAAAAGAAACCTTGATTGAAGCAGACCTGATTGTTTCTGCGATTGGTCAGTTTGGTGATCTGGAAGGTCTGGAAGAGTTTGGTAATGAGCGTAATGCGATTGATGCTGACCAGTTCTATCAGGTTCCAGGCAAGGAAAAACATTTTGCTGCCGGTGATATTATCCGTCCTCATCTGCTAACAACTGCGATTGGTCAGGCATCCATCGCTGCTGAAACCATCAATGAGTATTTCACCAGCAAGAAATTTAGCAAGAGACCCAAAGTAGACAAGCACCACTTTGACTTGCTTGAAAATCTTGAAATGGTTGGTCGTGACCCGAAACCTTTTGAGGAAGCCAAAACGGATGACTTGAGAGGAACGGATTCCCTGGACTTTGCCGTTCATAACTTTGATGACCGTTCAGAGCACGAAATTGTTGCCTCTTCAGAGTTGTTCCTGGGACATTTCGAAAAAGTAGATCGTATTTTGCGCCCGGAAGATGTGCCAAGTGCGGATGAAGTGCTGGGTCATTTCCATGAGCGTATGGCAGGTCTGGATGACAACCTGGCCAAGGCAGAGGCTGAGCGTTGCATGAGTTGCGGTATGTGCTTTGAGTGTGATAATTGCGTTATCTACTGCCCTCAAGATGCTGTCTACAAAGTACCGCCAGCTAAATCATCAACAGGTCGTTATGTTGCAACGGATTATGACAAGTGCGTAGGTTGTCATATTTGTGCCGATGTTTGTCCAACTGGCTATATTGAAATGGGCCTCGGTGGTTAAGCCGTAACCGGTTGATCAAGGGATATAAGATAGGAGTTGCTATGTTTGGCAAAGTCCACAACATTTTTGTCACGATTGCATTGCTGGGTCTGACAACGTTGTTACTCACGGGCTGTGGAGACACACCCCCCGAGCCGCGTTTGGAAACAGCAAAAGCGAAGGCAGAACAATGTGTCGAACCGACAGACGTGATGCGTAAAGATCACATGGAGTTTATTCTGCATGAACGTGATGAAACCATGTATGAAGGCATTCGATCTTCGAAGCATAGTTTTAAGGGATGTATCAACTGTCATATCCCCGCAGCCGATGCACAGGGTAAGCCCGTTAATTATTTGACAGCGGATCATGATCTTAATCCTGAACATTTCTGTGCGACGTGTCACGCCTATGTGGGGGTGAAACTGAACTGTTTTGATTGCCATTCAGATAATCCTGAAGGTGCAGCACCTGCTGATAGTACCCATGCGAATGTGAATGGAAATGGAGGTGTTGCTCATGAGTAAATCCAGCAATATTGATGCCTACCGTCGTAAGTTTTTACTTGGGGTGGCGGGGACAGCAACTGCCGTTACTGTTGCGCCGGGGTTGTTGCTGAGACAGGCAGGTGCTAAAGCACCGAGTGAAGAAATTAGTGACAAGAACCGCTGGGGAATGCTGATTGATGTCGACCGCTTACCCAATGGTGGTCAGGGTGTTGTTGATGCATGCAAGAAGGAGCATGGCTGGGGTGATGAAGCACACTCCAACGATCAGCAAAAGGCTCATTGGGTGCGAACGGTTCATGTTAAGGAGAAGCTGACGGAACACGAGTTTGACTTGCCCGTGATGTGTCAGCATTGTGAAACAGCACCCTGTGCGGATGTCTGTCCGACAGGAGCATCCTTTAGACGAGAAGATGGTGTTGTACTGGTAGACAAGCATATCTGTATTGGGTGTCGTTATTGTATGATGGCCTGCCCCTATAAGGCCCGTAGTCTGGTACATGAGGCACTCTTTGACCAGAAAGCGCACTCACCTCGTGGCAAGGGTACCGTTGAATCTTGTACCATGTGTGTGCATCGCATTGATGTTGGCCGGTTGCCTGCCTGTGTGGAAGCATCCAACGGCGCCATTATTTTTGGTGACCTGAATGACAAAAATAGTGAAATCAGCCAGGCTTTAAAGGCTAGGGGTGGTAAGCAAATCCGGGCAGATCTGGGTTTGAACACTGGCGTCCGTTATCAAGGTATCTGAGCATGAGTAGTAAAAAAGTTATTTATAGCGAAGTTGAAAATAGTGGTATCGGCTATTATGGTTTGTTGGCTTTGTTCGGTTTGTTCTTGCTAGGTGGTGTGATTGCTTTTTTCACAATGGAGCATAACGGGCACTATATTACTGGCATGAACAATCAAACAGTGTGGGGCTTGCCACATATCTTCGCAATCTTTCTGATTGTTGCGGCATCTGGTGCTTTGAATATCGGCTCCATTGGTACGGTGTTCGGTAAGAAAATCTATCAGCCACTGGGGCGTTTATCCGGATTAATTGCTATTGCTTTACTTATAGGTGGGCTGGTAGTCCTGTTACTGGATTTGGGGCGTGTTGACCATGTCATTCAAATGGCAACCGGGCACCTCAACTTTAAGTCTATTTTTGCCTGGAATATGATCCTGTATTCTGGTTTTCTGGGACTGGTGGGGTTGTATTTGTGGGCAATGATGTCACGCTCCAGATTGGCGAAAAAACTTTATCGCTCAATGGGCGTGAGTGCCTTTACCTGGCGTTTGATACTCACAACGGGTACGGGTTCTATTTTTGGTTTTCTGGTTGCCAGACAGGCTTTCGATGCAGCTATTTTGGCACCCTTGTTTATTGTACTCTCGTTTTCACTGGGACTGGCCACTTTCCTTATTATTTTGATGGCTGCTTATCGTTGGACACAGCGTGAAGTCGGAGATGCTATTCTTAACCGGTTAAGATATTTGTTGGCAGTCTTTATTTTGGGTGTATTGCTACTTGAAGTAACCCGTCATCTAACTAACCTGTACGCGACAGAGCACCATGGTGTTGAGGCCTTTATTCTTGGTGGAGGAAATCTGTATTCCAATCTGTTCTGGTACGGTTATATTCTTTTTGGGACATTAGCCCCACTGGCATTGATATTTTGTCGCCTGTTAAAGAATAGTAGAGCCGCATTGCTACTAGCAGCCATATTAACAGCACTGGGTGGTTTTGCCTTGCTGTATGTGATTGTTATCGGTGGGCAAGCCTACCCTCTGGTACTGTTTCCTAATGCAGAAATTAGTAGTACCTACTTCGATGGTGTTATTACTGCCTATAAACCGGGTATGTGGGAATGGCTTTTGGGGTTGGCTGGTGTAGCACTGGTGCTGATTATCATTACTGTTGCTGTAAAGGTTTTGCGTTTTATGCCGCTTTCGTTGGCTGATAGTGTGGTTGATCCACACGCAAAATAGCGTTTACAGTCACACGTGTTAAAGCCGGCGTATGCCGGCTTTTTTGTTTTAACCTAAAATCCTCAGTTGGACAGCTGAAGAGGGTTGCTCTATAGACTGTAGCGCCTTCACTCTATAAGTGAAGATAGATAAAGTATTCTTACTTTAATACTATCAGTAGTTTATTTAATGCTGGAAACGTTTAACTGAGGAATTTAGGTTCAAGTAGTTGCAACACAGCCATGCAGTATCACAGATTGTGCAATCTGCCCGGTAGCGATCTTGCCTGTTGAGTGAAGACTGACCAAACACTATTTTCATGTGAAATTATAAGCTTGGTATTGGCTCACAGTGATCAGTGAAGGAATTTAGGTTTAATGGTGATAAGAATGACATGATACCTTCTCGACTTTATATTTCTGCTGCACATAAATCATCCGGTAAAACAACGATTTCACTCGGTTTATGTGCAGCTCTTTCACGTCGGGGGTTGCTGATCCAGCCCCTCAAAAAAGGGCCTGATTATATTGATCCATTATGGTTGGGAGCCGCAAGTAGTACGACTTGCTATAACCTTGATTTCAATACCATGTCACATGCTGAGATCTTGCATAAACTGGACTCCAAAGGAGCAGGAAAAGATCTTGTCCTGATTGAGGGCAACAAGGGTTTGTTCGACGGGCTTGACCTGGATGGCAGTACCAGCAATGCGGCGATGGCCAGGCTTACCCAATCGCCAGTGATTCTGGTTATTGATGCCGAAGGCATGACCCGGGGTGTTGCTCCTCTGCTCCTGGGCTATCAGGCGTTTGATACTGAGGTCAATATTGCTGGTGTTATCTTTAACAAGGTAGGTGGCAGCAGGCACGAAAAAAAGTTACTTGAAATCACCGAACACTATACAGACCTGGTGGTACTGGGTGCCGTACATCGTTCTTCAGATATGCTTCTTGCGGAACGACATCTGGGTTTGATGCCCTACAATGAAACGGATAAAGCACTCTCACGGATCGCATTGATTGCTGACAGGGTACAGCAGCAAGTTAACCTGGATACATTGCTTGAAGTCGGCAAGCAATGTGCGGATATGCCTGATTATTCTTTTCCTGTTAATGAGCAGGCTGCTGTTACTACAGGAAAGCGTATAAGAATTGGGATTTGCAGGGATAGAGCCTTTGGTTTTTACTATGCAGATGATCTGGAGTCCTTGCAGCAACAGGGAGCTACTCTGGTACCCATTAACACACTTGAAGATAAAGGCTTACCCGATATTGATGCATTATTTATAGGTGGTGGCTTCCCGGAAACCCAAATGAAACGGCTGAGTAGCAATACCGAGATGCGTGCGGCTATTTATGATGCAATTGAAGAGGGGTTACCTGTTTATGCCGAATGTGGTGGTTTGATGTATTTATCAGAGTCTATTCGCTGGCATGAAAAAACCTATCCCATGGTGGGTATTATTCCTGCACAAACAGTAATGTGTGAACGTCCACAAGGGCGTGGTTATGTTAGCTTGTCCGAAAATGAAGCTATGCCCTGGCCTCTGATCCAGAAAGATGTTCCACCATCCGCTATTTCTGCACATGAGTTCCATTATTCAAAACTGGATGATGAACAGGGAAAGTTGATTCAAAAAGGTACTTTCGTCTACGCTGTTAAACGTGGTTTTGGGATTAACGGAAAACAGGATGGCTGGTTGTATAAAAACCTTCTGGCCTCATATTCTCATATGCGGGATACCCGAAAGTACCCGTGGACTAAACGCTTTATCGCGTTTATCCACCAGAAAAAACAGCTCGATAAAACCTGATCCATTGAGCAAATATGATAAAAACAGAATAGTTACTACGGATTACGCTGAATAGTTATAAAACAAAACAGATAGGAATAAATAATGAAGATAACGGTTACCGATGCAGCACAGCAACAAATTGAGAAATCGCGTGCTGAAACTAACACACCTGATTTACCTCTCAGAATAGCGATTAAAGCGCAACCTAACGGTGGGTTTCACTATCTGATGGGGTTTGATGACACTATGGATACAACGGATACCAAACTGGAAGAGAGCAATATTATCGTCGATGAAGCCAGTGAGCCTCTGGTTGATGGTATGACACTCGACTTTGTTGAAATTGATGGCAAAATGGAGTTTATTTTTATTAACCCTAATGACCCAACACAAAAGCCACCTGCAACTGATTAAATGCCAACAGAACGTAGTATACCCCTGGTGAGGGCCTATACTCCTGAAGAGGTTTCTCCGGTTCAGGAGTCATTGCTGCTAGGCTCTCTGGGACAGGAAACAGAGGAGCACAGCCACTCAAAGTCTGTTCCGGTTATCATGTTTCCCTGGCAGTTTAAAGTGGCGATGTTCATTCTGTTTAGCCTTTTCATTACTATTGGGGCAACCTACTTTTGGGTTGAGGCCAGGCCTGACAAGCCAGAATGGATTCCAGCTTTTATGACGGTACTGTGGGTGATATCAGGGCTGGGTAGCCTGGTGCTTATGTACTGGGTTTGGCGTGAATTTTCACGTTTTGGGAGTGATTTGGCACATTGGGTGGAGTCGTTACGTCGTGGACACCTCTCGGAACGCATGCCGGTAAGAAGTACATTTTGTCCCTCGTATCATTTGCGGAATCATTTAAATTCCATTTCTATAGATTATCAGCAAATTGCCGGAAAGCTGGAACGGAGGCTTCAGGAGCAGGAACAGTATATTCAGCAAAAACAACATTATTTAAGTGTATTGTATGATGTTGCTTCCTGTATTAATAAATCACATAGCCTGGATGGGCTGTTAAACCGGTTTATGCATACTCTGAAAGAAGTAGTGAATGCTGAATCTGTGACAGTCAAGTTACTGGATGATCATGGTAATGTTAGTACTGTCGTTACAGAGGGTGAGGTGAACCCGGATACAGAAGAGATTGTTATTCCTATCCAGTATCGTGAAAAAATGTTGGGTGTTTATAATATTTCGGTGCGTACCGAAGACCATTTAAAAATTGAGGGTGAGCATGAGCTTCTGTTGAGTCTCGGGCAGCATCTGGGAATGGCGATTGAAAAGGCGAATTCAGATGACGAATCACGTTTATTGTCCATCATGGAAGAACGTACTCGTATGGCGCATGAACTGCATGACTCATTGGCACAAACTTTTGCCAGTATGCGTTACAAGGTTCGCTTGCTGGATGACTCCCTGAATAGCGCAGATGAAGAAGCGATATGGGGTGAACTGGAAGGGCTGGAAGCTATTATTGATGATGCCAACACCGAACTGCGTAGCCTGATTACCGATTTTCGTGCTCCCATAGATGGAAAGGGGCTGGTGCGTTCTATTGAGCGACTGACAAAACGCTTTCAGATTGATACGGGTCTTGATGTATTCTTTTATCAGAACTGGCACCTGGAGAATATTGACAGGGATATTGAAATAGAAGCCGTGCGTATCGTCCAGGAAGCGCTGGCGAATATCCGTAAGCATAGTGAGGCAGAAACAGTCCGTATTTTGATGTATAGCTCTGAAGAAGGAGACTGTCGTATTCTGGTAGAAGATGATGGCATCGGTATGGCAAGTGCTGGCTCCCTTTCAGGTGAGCACCCGGGTGAGCATATCGGACTGACGGTTATGAAAGAACGTGCAAAGAGAATAAATGGCGAGATACAGTTTGAAAGTGAGGAAGGAGAGGGTACACTGGTGCAACTCAGCTTTTCCGCCCCTCCCGAAAAAGAATTTATGGTAGCCACATGAATGCCCAGATCCTGCTAATTGATGACCATACTCTGTTTCGAGCTGGCCTTGAAGACCTGTTAAAGAGACGTGGAATTGACGTGGTCGCAGCCGTGGGTAGTGGTGAAGAAGGCCTGCCACTGGTGAAAACATTACAACCGGATGTTGTCCTGCTGGATATGCGTATGCCGGATATGGATGGGCATGCTGTCCTCAAGCAAATCAAAAAACTCTATCCGAAACAACGTGTGGTCATGCTAACCACCAGCGCGGTAGAAAGAGACCTGGTAGAGTCTTTGAGAAATGGCGCCCAGGGCTACTTGCTTAAGGATATGGAGCCGGATGATCTGGTTGCTGCATTGCGTGATATTATCTCTGGAAAAACCATTGTGGCTGGGGATTTGTCTCATGTACTGGCCAAGGTTGTTCAGGGAGATACACTGGATACGGTCGAAGAGGATGATCCTTTTTCTGAATTGACACCGCGTGAATATGAAATTCTGGGGCTGCTTGCTGAAGGTCAGACGAACAAGGTTATTGCGAGAAACCTGGGGATTTCAGATGGTACCGTAAAGCTGCATGTCAAGGCCATACTCAGAAAGCTTAATATAAACTCTCGTATTACAGCCGCTGTGATGGCTGTGGAGCATGGTTTGAAAGCCTCCTCCAGAAACAGATAATACTTACTTTATCAGTCGAGCCTATGTCTATTACTTTCAAAGAGTTTGTTACTCAAACCCTGCCTGAAATCAAGGAACTCTACCCCTGGGATATAGAGGAGCTTATTGAATCCAGTCCCCATCTTCTTCTCGTTGATATTCGCGAAAAAGAAGAGTTTGATGCACTGCATATCAAGCCTTCCATTTTGGCGCCTAGAGGTATTTTGGAAACCTGTTGTGACTGGGGCTATGCGGAAACCATACCCGCGTTGGCCAGTGCCAGAAAACAGCCAGTTATTGTTATCTGTCGCTCGGGTAACCGGAGCGTGCTGGCCGCGAAAACCCTACAGGAAATGGGCTACGAAGATGTCGCTTCAATGAAAACAGGCGTCAAGGGCTGGAATGATTCAGACTACCCCCTGTACGATAGACACGATAACCCGGTAGACCCCGACCGGGCGGATGAAATACTGAATCCACCCATTAAACCTGAACAGCTTGGTCAGGCTGGATCAGGCACCACGGCTATTAATAATTAATGTAAATTCTAACATTTATTACTCTACTAGCTGAAAATACGTGTGAAAATAAAAATAATGTACTATGCTAGAGGCAAATGGAACTTAGGGATATCGTTCGTTTGCTTTTTATAGGAGTGTCCCTGTAGATGAAAACGAAACCCTCATGACTAACGAGTGAGTATTCAGAAAGTTGTCTATCCCATGATTGCATGACGGATAAAGCCTTCAGAAAGGAAATTCTGCTTTCTGGATAATCACTACTGGAACCAGGACTATCCAATGAGGAAATTGTTTATTCTGTTATTAGCGCTTTTGGCCATTGCTGCTATTGCCTATTTTTGCCTGTATAAAACACGTGTTCCGGCTATTGAATCAGATATTGCTGCAAGAACCCAGGCAGCACTTGCAAAGAATGGTCTGGCTTCAATCGGGGTAGAAGTTGATGGCCGCGATATTACCCTGACAGGCACAACGGCATCACCACAGTTAAAACAGACAGCGGAAAAGCTTGCCCAAGTCTATGGTTATAATTTTATCAATAATAACATCCAGGTAGGTAGCGAAAATAGTCATCTGGCAGAGACTGCTGCCCGTCA
>WFWY01000020.1 GCA_015490895.1 Thiotrichaceae bacterium
GTGTAGCTCAGTTGGTAGAGCCCCGGATTGTGATTCCGGTTGTCGTGGGTTCAAGTCCCATCATCCACCCCAGTTTTAAATCTTGCCGCATTCTCTTTGCCAGGCAAGTTTGGAAATTCACCATCGGTTATTCGCGCAAATTCGGCTTGGTAGTAAGTCTCTTGCCGTGTATAATCGCCCAGCTTTAGGCTGTATACAGGGTTGGCCTGTATATCCGATATGCGAAAGTGGCGGAATTGGTAGACGCGCTGGATTTAGGTTCCAGTGTCGCAAGACGTGAGAGTTCGAGTCTCTCCTTTCGCACCATTATTTTAGGGATCGCAGTTAATTTAAGTCGGGATTCCTCGAGACAGGACTCGTCAGAGGCTCCTTCAGCACACCCATGTTTTTAAGATATCTGCTAAGATAAGCAGATATAACACGATGTTAGAGGTTTTACACATGCAAGTATCCGTCGAGTCGACAGGCGACATAGAGCGTAAATTGGTCATTGAGGTTCCAGCGGAGCGTGTCGATCAGGAGGTTGAGAAGCGTTTGAAAGATATGCGTGGTAAGGTACGTCTTGATGGTTTTCGTCCGGGCAAGGTGCCACCGAGTGTTGTTAAGAAGCGCTACGGGTCGGCAGTGCATCAGGAGGTCGTGGGTGAGGTTATTCAGCAGACCCTCTATGAGGCAGCCAATGAGGAAGAGCTGCGTATCGCGGGTACACCCTCCAGTGTAGTTCCTGAAAGCATTGAGCTGGGGAAGCCACTAAAGTATACCGCGACTGTTGAAGTGTATCCGGAGATTGAGATTGGTGCGATTGATAGCATTGAAATCACACGCCAGACAACGGAAATCACGGATACTGATGTTGATAAGATGATTGAAGTTCTGCGTAAACAGCAGCAGGAATGGAAAACAAAAGATACTGCGGCGGAGAAAGGCGACCAGGTTATACTGAATTTTGAGGGCAGTATTGATGGTGAAGCTTTTGAAGGTGGCAAAGCTGAAGATTTTACCATGGAGGTAGGTAAGGGGCAGATGATTGAGGATTTTGAGTCTGCGGTCGTGGGTATGAAAGCGGGAGATGAGAAAGTCGCGGATGTAACTTTTCCTGAAGATTACCATGCTGAAAACCTGAAAGGGAAAACCGTTCAGTTCAAGCTCAATGTGTCTGCGGTCAATGAAGCCGTATTACCAGAGATTAATGCTGAGTTTTACAAGAAGTTTGGCGTTGATGATGGTTCTGAAGAAAGTTTCAGGGCAGAAGTAAAAAAGAATATGGAGCGCGAGCTGAAACAGACACTAAAAGCACGTGTGAAGCAAGGCGTTATGGATGGTTTATATGCAACGCATGAGGTGGCTGCACCTGCTGCCCTGGTTGCAGATGAAATTAAGCAGATGCGTGCTGAAATGTCACAGAACGGAGGCTATGATGCCTCTTCCTTGCCAGCAGAAATGTTTAAAGATCAGGCGGAACGCCGTGTTAAACTGGGCTTGATCGTGGGTGAAATTATTAAGCAAAACAAGATGGAGAAAGACCCTGAAAAAGTAGAAGCGATGCTGCAAGATCTGGCTGCATCCTATGAAGATCCGGATTCTGTTATTGAGTATTATAAAAACAACCAACAGGCCATGCAGACGGTAGAAGCGGCAGTGCTTGAGGAAATGATTGTGGACTGGGTGCTGGATCAGGCCAAGGTGATTGATGAGGTCACTGATTTTGATTCTATTATGAATCCGGATAAAACTGCTGCCTGAATAGCGGCTACTGCGAATAGATTTAGAGGTGATTATGTTGAATAATAATAATGAGAGTCAGACGAAAGCGTTAAACCTTATTCCAATGGTTGTGGAGCAGACTTCCCGGGGGGAACGCTCTTATGATATTTATTCACGCCTGTTAAAAGAGCGTGTTATTTTTGTTGTGGGGCCGATTGAAGACCATATGGCGAATGTTATTGTGGCACAGTTGTTGTTCCTGGAATCCGAAAATCCGGATAAAGACATCCATTTGTATATTAACTCTCCTGGTGGTGTTGTAACGGCTGGCATGTCGGTTTATGACACCATGCAGTTTATTAAGCCCGATGTGAGTACCTTGTGTATTGGTCAGGCAGCCAGTATGGGCGCTGTCCTGTTGGCGGGTGGTGCAGCGGGCAAGCGTTTTGTTCTGCCGCATTCTCGTGTGATGATACATCAGCCTCTGGGAGGCTTTCAGGGACAGGCTTCAGATATTGATATTCATGCACGCGAAATTCTAAAGATTCGAAGCGAATTAAATCGCGTGTTGGCACACCATACCGGACAAAGCCTGAAACAGATTGAGAAAGATACCGATCGTGATAACTTTATGGATGCCAGCGCAGCCAGGGCTTATGGTATTGTGGATGAGGTTCTGGAAACACGATCCTGATAATAAGATGATAATAAATAGAAACCTTCGTGTAAAAGGGTGGCAAGGGAGTTCAGGTTGTTTTATCCGTCATGTCTTTCGTGCACAAAGGCCTCAAACAGTAAGCACATAACTCTTCCAGGCTCTGGAGGCAGTGATGACTCAATAATAATATTAAAGGCGTATCATGGCTCTGCCCAGATACACCTGCTCCCAGGAGCCTGCCGGTTTTATCTTTCTTCCTGTTTTGTGTAGTAGCTGTATCGAATCCGGGATTCCAGATTGAAAATGTTTGTTTATATACTCTATAACGGCACGTTTTCGTCTTGTTTCCGGGAAATATAAAGGGTCGGCTGAACCGTTACATGTGATGTTGAGTTATCACACTCTTTCCTGAATACTGTTTGATTTTCTTATGTTTGGGCTTATTCCTTTCTAATGATGCCGTTAATGATTTCCGCCAGCAAGAGTGTTATACTTGCCTCGGAACGGTTTCAGTTCTGACCTGTTGTGAAGAGCGAATAATTGAGGTTTCTGAATGAGCAAAGACAATAAAAGTGGATCGGATAATAGTAAGCTACTCTATTGTTCCTTTTGTGGTAAAAGCCAGCACGAAGTGCGTAAATTAATTGCAGGGCCTTCTGTATTCGTTTGTGATGAATGCGTTGATTTATGCAATGACATTATTCGCGAAGAAATGCAGGAGCAGTCCACAGCGGGAGAAACCTCTCTCCCTACCCCTGTTGAAATCAAAGACTTTCTTGATGATTATGTCATCGGGCAGGCTGATGCCAAAAAAGTACTGGCGGTGGCGGTTTATAACCACTACAAGCGCATGCAAAATAACCAGAAAAGTGATGATGTTGAGTTGTCCAAGAGCAATGTGTTACTGATTGGCCCAACAGGTAGTGGTAAAACGCTGTTAGCCGAGACCCTGGCAAGAATGCTCAATGTTCCATTCACTATTGCAGATGCGACGACACTCACGGAAGCGGGATATGTGGGTGAAGACGTAGAAAATATTATTCAGAAGCTATTGCAAAAATGTGATTATGATGTTGAGAAAGCGGAAACAGGCATCGTTTATATTGATGAAATAGATAAAATTTCACGTAAGGCAGATAACCCCTCAATCACGCGTGACGTATCAGGAGAAGGCGTGCAACAAGCCTTGCTGAAGCTGATTGAAGGTACGATGGCTTCTGTCCCGCCACAGGGTGGCAGAAAACATCCACAGCAAGAATTTCTACAGGTTAATACAAAGAATATTCTGTTTATCTGCGGCGGTGCCTTTTCAGGGCTGGATAAAGTGATTCAGGATAGAACAGAAAAAAGTAGTATAGGTTTTTCAGCAGTCGTCAAAGAAGTCGATGATGCAAAAGCATTTGGTGAAGTGATCAGGGATATCGAGTCGGAAGACCTGGTGAGATATGGCCTGATCCCCGAATTTGTGGGGCGTTTGCCGGTTATTGCAACCTTGCGGGAGCTGGATGAAGATGCCCTGGTAAAAATACTGACATTGCCAAAAAATGCACTAACCAAACAATATGCGACGTTATTTGAGATGGAAGGCGCGGAGCTGGACTTCAGGCTGGATGCCTTGCACGCTATCGCCAGGAAAGCAATGAAACGCAAAACGGGTGCTCGTGGCTTGAGAACGATCATGGAAGGTATCTTACTCGATACCATGTACGATATCCCTTCCGAGGAAAATGTATCAAAAGTTGTGATTGATGAAGCGGTAGTTAAGGGTGAGGTTCAGCCGTATCTTATCTATGATAATCCTGATGCACAGTCTGCCAATGCTGCCTCATAAGGTGAGTACCCATCTGAGAATAGAGAAAGAGAAGTAATTGCAAATTCTGTGAACACCGTCATTTGAAGTTATTGAGATTGTTAAAATGATAGCCAGTTGTTTCTTCCAGTAGCCTTAGCTTCTGTGATTTTCGCTACACACTCTCTCCCCGAACAGACTTCCGGCGGGTTGGCAGTTTGGCATTATAGATACCATGAATGTCGCCACTTTATGTGACTTGTATTATTTCATTATGACCTTATCGTAAGGTTGTTCGCAGGGTTAGCCCTCGTTAAGGAGACTCTGAACACATTATGACTCGTTTTTCTGGGGTTAGAACCCGCCAGGTTTTCGCCATAAAAGTGACCAATAGCGACGGCCGTTACTAACTTTTCTATCAAAAACCTGACAAACTCTATCACTCAGAAACCCCGATCAGACTTATTCAGAGGCTCCTTAAGACTTATCAAACTCTCAAAGAGGTTAAAATGACAGAATCCATTACAGACACTCCCCTCCAGCTAAACGACATCCCGGTATTAACATTACGGGACGTGGTGGTCTATCCGGATATGGTCATTCCTCTTTTTGTCGGGCGTGCAAAATCCATCAAGGCTCTGGATATAGCGATGGAGGATAACAAGCAAATTTTGCTGGTTACCCAGAAAAATGCGGATGTGGATGACCCGGGCCTCGATGATCTTTATGATGTGGGAACGCTCGCGTCAATTTTACAGCTGCTTAAATTACCAGATGGTACGTTAAAAGTACTGGTAGAAGGTGCGAAACGTGTCGAGATGGTTGCACTCAATGCCCGTGATGACTATTACACTGCCGATACGTTACCGCTGGTGGAAAATGAAGCGTATGACGAGCGCAAGATCGAAGTTTATGAGCGTACCCTGGTTTCATTGTTTGAAAAGTACGTCAAGCTGAATAAAAAAATCCCCCCTGAAATTCTCACATCCTTATCGGGTATTGATGACCCTGTGCGCCTGGCAGATACGATTGCGGCACACTTGTCTCTGAAAGTACCGGACAAACAGATTATTCTGGAGATTCCCGATATTGAGAGCCGTTTGATTCATTTGATCGAACTGGTAGAAGGTGAAATTGACCTGCTCAAGGTTGAAAGGCGCATCCGGGGGCATGTAAAAACACAAATGGAAAAAAGTCAGCGCGAATACTATCTGAATGAGCAAATGAAAGCGATTCAGAAAGAATTGGGTGATATTGATGAGGCGCCTTCAAATGAACTGGATGAGTTTGAACAAAAAATCAAAAAAGCAGGCATGACCAAAGAGGCAAAGGAAAAAGCGACTGCCGAGTTGAACAAACTGAAAATGATGTCTCCAATGTCGGCTGAAGCTACAGTTGCCCGTAATTATATTGACTGGCTGGTCAAGGCACCCTGGAAGAAAAAATCACGGGTCTCACATAACCTGGAAAAGGCACAGAAAGTACTGGATGAGGATCATTACGGGCTGGAAGAAATCAAGGAACGTATTCTGGAGTATCTTGCCGTTCAGCAGCGAGTGAAGGCGCTGAAAGGACCGATTCTTTGTCTGGTGGGGCCTCCAGGTGTAGGTAAAACGTCATTAGGGCAGTCGATTGCTCGGGCGACGGGTAGAAAGTATACGCGCATGGCGCTAGGCGGTGTCAGGGACGAGGCTGAAATCAGAGGTCACAGACGTACCTATATCGGCGCATTACCGGGTAAAATCATCCAGAATCTGGCACGAATAAAGACGCGTAACCCCTTGTTCTTGCTAGACGAAATAGACAAAATGTCAACCGACTTCAGGGGAGATCCTTCTTCAGCTATGCTAGAAGTGCTTGACCCTGAGCAGAACAATAGTTTTCAGGATCACTATCTGGAAGTAGATTTTGATTTGTCAGATGTCATGTTTGTGGCAACCGCCAATAGCATGAATATACCAGGCCCTCTTCTGGATCGGATGGAAGTTATCCGAATACCTGGATATACCGAGGACGAGAAGTTAAATATTGCCGGGAACTATCTGGTTCCAAAGCAGTTAACGAACAATGGTGTAAAGAAAGGTGAACTGACGATTAGTGACGGCGCCATCCTGGCGATTATTCGCCATTACACCAGAGAAGCAGGTGTTCGGAACCTGGATCGTGAAATTTCCAAGATTTGTCGCAAGGTTATTAAAGATCATTTACTGTCAGAGACAAAGAAAACCAGCGTAACAGTACGGAATTTGGGAAAGTACCTGGGTGTGCAGCGGTTTGATTATGGCAAGGCTGATAAAAAGAATCAGGTTGGTCAGGTAACAGGCTTGGCATGGACATCAGTGGGGGGCGAATTATTAACGATTGAGAGTGTCATTGTCCCGGGTAATGGTGCTATGCGTGCAACGGGAAGCCTGGGGCAGGTGATGAAAGAATCTATTCATGCTTCCGAGACTGTTGTGAAGAACCGCGCGCGTTTATTAGGTATTTCGCGCAAGTTTATCAAAAAACACAATATGCATATCCATGTGCCTGAAGGTGCAACCCCGAAAGATGGCCCTAGTGCCGGAGTAGGGATGGTAACAGCGATTGTATCAGCCATGACTAATATCCCTGTATTGGCTAATGTCGCTATGACAGGTGAAATCACCTTGCGAGGCGAAGTTTTGCCAATAGGCGGGCTGAAAGAAAAATTACTGGCTGCCCATCGTGGAGGAATAACAACTGTCCTTATTCCCAGAGATAATGAAAAAGATCTTGCGGATGTGCCTGATAATGTAAAAAAAGGCCTGGATATTAAACCCGTGAGATGGATTGATGAAGTCCTTGAACTGGCATTGGAGCACCCCCCGCAGCCCTTGACGGATGAAGAGGATGACGATGAAGAATCCTCCTCCATGCAATCAAGGGATGATGATGAGAGCCAGAATAATAAGGATTCGTTGACTCACTGATGACCCAACGCGGTTTATTTACTGTGCTTGTCGTGAGTTACGAGTTCAGGTGTACCACCACAGCACCACATTCTACCCTGTCCCACTGAGGATTTCAGGATAATAGACCATCTTTGCAGGGAATCGTTATCTCCTTCGCAGAGAAATACAACCTTGTGATTTTTGCTGTGCTTTTTATTCTCAGACAAGCTCCGGGTGTTGTTTTTTTCAAACACCTGGTTTCTGATAGTAGAATAGATAACACCTTGTTATATCTCTCTGTTTTATTGCTACCTAAAGCTCTGTTTATAACCGCGACTTACGTAGGAGTTACAGATCATTGCCTTGTTCAAAATACAATCATTATTTGTAAAAAAGCTACATAAATAAGTATTTAAAGAGGATAATTGGTTGACAGCTCAAATACAGCACTGGTATAAATGAGCCTCGTTTAATTACGACACATACTTAACATAGTGAAACGATGTTTTTTTACACATTGGATTTTTAAAATCGAAGGATGGAAATAAATGAATAAATCACAACTTATCGATGCCGTGGCTGCAAATTCGGGTTTGACAAAAGCAGACACAGAAAAGGCATTTAAAGCTTTCGTAGAGACTATCTCATCAGAGCTGGCAAAAGGTGAGCAGATTACATTGATTGGGTTTGGCACCTTTCTTGTTCGTGATCGCAAGGCACGTACAGGACGTAATCCACGCACCGGGGAAACTATCCAGATTGCTGCATCAAAGGTACCTGCGTTTAAAGCTGGCAAAGCACTCAAGGACGCAGTCAACTAACAGGCTATTTTGCGTCAAGGTAGGACTGCTTGAGCCCGGATATTCTGGCGCCTGATAAAAGAATCTAGAGCATAAGGCAGGTAGTACTGTCTTATGTTTTTTTTTGTTCGGCGGCGTCATTGCTTGACAGAAGTAATTGATATTTTTTTAGTAC
>WFWY01000021.1 GCA_015490895.1 Thiotrichaceae bacterium
TCGCTGTTTTCCGGGTAAAAACCCCAAAGGTGGTGACAGGGTACCGGGGAAAGAAGAAATCCGGCAATGTTCACAGTGGCTGGAGCGAGAATACCAGCTGCTACAACCAGAATTGATTATTCCTATAGGTAAGCTGGCTATTCAGCAGTATCTTGTTTTTAGCAAATTAACAGAGGTGATTGGCAGTACACACCGGGTTGTTTTGCAGGGCCGCCAGCTGGATGTGATCCCTTTGCCGCACCCATCGGGTGTTTCTACCTGGTTTCGGACAGATCCGGGCAAGGTCTTACTGGATCAAGCCTTACAACAGATCAGGCAACATGCCGCCTGGGAAGCGACATTCTTCCGTTAAGGAGCCTCTGATCAAGCCCCAATCGTTTTTCTGAGGCTGAAATATCGCCATTTTATCGCTATAAAAATGACCAAGAGCGACACAGGACACAGAGGGAGCTTGTCGGTATTGGGTCTGACCGGCAGGTAAAAAATCAAGATCATATTGTCTTGTTGATAAAGCAGTCTATAATAGAGTATTGGGTAGTGGCTCGACGGGCATGTGGTGGCTGCTTATACCTCTATTGGGTGGTATAACTTCCTCATAAAGATAACATTAAAGGAATAACATATTTTGTCTGAACAAACAGATGGCATGGGCACGGAAGAATCAGTGACAAATCGCCCTTCTCTTGTTTCATCATCGTTGAAAATATTTTTTGGGGTGACCGTGGCTATGCTGCGTACGTTGCGTGTCCTTTTTCTGATTGCTGTGGTCATTGGGGCATTGTTGGCAGCGGCTTATGTGCTTAAACAGGATGAAAAAGTGACACGCCAGTTTGAAGGAAAGCGCTGGTCTTTACCGGCTCGTGTCTTTGCACGTCCTCTGGAGCTGTATGAAGGGAAAACCCTGTATGCCCGGGATCTGGAGAAAGAGCTGCACTTGCTGCGGTATCACAAAACTGCCAACCCCTCCACCACCGGGCAGTACAGCAAAAAAGGAAACCGTTTTTTGATTCATACACGAGGGTTTCAGTTTGCGGAAGACCTGGAGCCTGAGCGCCTGATCCGTCTGACATTAGGGAAAAACGGTCAGGTTACCTCGCTGAAAAATGCGAATAGCAACGCACCGTTGGCCTTGATGCGACTGGAGCCGATTCTGATAGGGAACTTTTACCCGTCACATAATGAGGATCGTATTCTGGTTCGGTTAAATGAAGTCCCTCCCCTGTTAACAGAGGGACTAATCGCAGTAGAAGATAAAAACTACTACAACCATTTTGGCATTAACCCTACCTCCATTGTGCGGGCGATCATTGCTAATGTGAAAGAGGGCAAGAAAGTGCAGGGTGGCAGTACCCTCACCCAGCAGTTGGTTAAAAACTATTTCTTGACTAATGAGCAGTCGTATAAACGTAAAGCCAATGAAGCGACCATGGCAATGTTGCTGGAATTACATTACAGCAAGGATGAGTTACTGGAAGCTTATATGAACGAGATATATCTCGGACAAAATGGACAAAGGGCAATACACGGTTTTGGCCTGGCGTCACAATTTTATTTCGGTGTGCCTCTGCGCGAGCTGAATGCCAGCCAGATTGCACTGTTGATTGGTATTGCCAAAGGCGCTTCTTTTTACAATCCCAGACGTTATCCTAACCGTGCCAAACAGCGTCGCGACCTGGTACTGAACGTGATGGCTCGTGAAGGTGTTATGAGCGAGGAGGAGGCAGAACAGGCCAAACAGCAACCTCTGGGTGTTTCTTCTTTCCAACCCTCCGCCAAGAACCCGTTTCCGGCTTATCTGGAGCTGGTGAAAGCACAGTTACGGCGTGATTATCAGGAGGAAGATCTGCACAATGAGGGTTTGATTATTTTTACCGCAATGGATCCAATTATTCAGCTACAGGCTGAAAAAGTCGTGCGTAGTCGGGTTCGAAAACTGGAACGTGCCAACCGGATACGCAAGGGCAAACTGAATGCTGCGATGGTAATTAGCAATGTCCAGGACGGTGAAGTGCTGGCTATTGTAGGGGGTACCGATGCTCGCTATGAAGGTTATAACCGGGCACTGGTCGCCAGGCGGCAGATTGGTTCGGTTGTTAAACCCGCGGTTTATCTGGCAGCGATAGATCGTACTGACAAATTTACTCTGGCAACACGGGTTAGTGATTCCCCGGTGGTAGTGCGGGTTGGACGTGAATACTGGAAGCCAAGAAACTATGACCACCGGGATATGGGCGGTATTCTGGTGGTCAAGGCACTGGTGTTGTCACGGAATACGCCAACGGTTCGCATTGGTATTCAAACGGGTCTGGATAATGTTATTCAAATGATGTACGACCTGGGCGTACATTCTGATATACCACCGTATCCATCTATTTTGCTGGGAACCTCGGAGCTGGCACCTGTTGAAGTTCAGCAAATGTTTCAAACTCTGGCCGCTGAAGGTACTTACACACCGCTTAGAGCGATTCGTAGCGTGATGGATGCTTACGGCAAGGATTTAAAGCGTTATCCACTGAATGTCAAGCAGGTCGCATCAGCGGAATCAGTGTATCAGGTCACCTATGCCATGAACCAGATTACACGTAATGGTACGGCCAAGTACTTGTCAACGGTACTTCCCAAGTGGAAAAATTCGGCGGGCAAGACGGGAACCACCAATGACAAGCGAGATAGCTGGTATGCCGGTTTTACCGGGCAGCATGTGATGACGGTGTGGGTGGGTAGAGATGATAATAAACCCACCAACCTGACGGGAGGCACCGGTGCATTGCGCGTTTGGGCGGATATGATGCGTATATTGCCAACCAGGCCGTTTCGTCCGAAAAAGCCCAAAGGTATACGCTGGATCAAGATTGATAAGGAATCGGGGCTACTGTACAACAGTGCCTGTGGTACCCCAATATCATTGCCTTTTGATGTAAAAAAGATACCCAAACGTAAACGGCATTGTGCGCCGGCACCGGTGGTTCGACCGGCACCGGATGAAAGCAGCACAGTACCACCTCGATCCGTACCACCCGCTGACAGGCCTGTCTGGCAAGGCCTGGGACAATAAGCTTATGATATATGATGACCTGATAAAATCCTGTGTGGCTGGAGTACGAGTGCCAGTCAGGCGATTCTTGCCCGTATTCTTCGTTGTATTCTTGTTACTGACGGGTTGTAGTGTGGTGGATGTTCCGGGTGCCTATCCGCCGACGAGTCGTCCGGCCTACCCGGAATCACGCCCGGTGATTCGACCGCAGCAGCCACCGACCACATCGAAATCGAAGCCTGTCGTGACCCGGCCTGTAAAGGAGCCGGTCAGCGGAGTCAAACCGGATGAACCAGAGCAAGGTGATAACCCCTATGATACGGTCCCCCAACGCAGTATAGTCACTGTGAGACCAGATTCTGCTGCTGTCAGGAATACATCACCAGCAGTACGAAGCCTGCTTTCACAAGCGAAAACCAGTCTGCTTGCCGGGCGTCACGCCGCAGCGATTAGCAAGCTGGAGCGTGCATTGCGTATTGAACCCGGAAATCCGGCTATCTGGCACCAGCTTGCCAGAGCGCATTATCAGGAAGGTAAAGATGCACAGAGTATTTCCATGGCTCGAAAGTCCAATAGTTATGCAGCGGACGGCAGTACTCTGGAAAAGAAGAACTGGCAGCTGATAAAGGTGGCAGCCAAACGCTCGGGCAATATCAAGGTGCTTAAAGAGGCTATTCGTTATGAGCGGGCGAATCCATAAACCTGGCAACATCCTGGACTCAAAAAATCCTAATTTCTAGAGGTACCCCTTATTAATACACCGAAGGTATCCGACACTCATAACGCACATGACTGGGAAACATTGTTTAGTGAGCATGGGCCACTTTCCCGTGTCATTAGTGGTTTTACGGCGCGTGAGCAACAGCAGCAAATGGCTCAGGCAGTGGGCAATGCTATCCAGCACTATAAAGCCGTTATTATTGAGGCGGGTACCGGGGTTGGCAAAACCTTCGCCTACCTGGTACCAGCCTTGTCTTCTGGTGGTAAAGTGATTATCTCGACGGGCACCAAAACCTTGCAGGATCAGCTTTATTTCAAGGATCTTCCACTGGTTCGTGAGGCCTTTAAAACCAGTGCAAAACTGGCGCTATTAAAGGGTAGAGCCAATTATTTGTGTATTTACAGGCTCAGACAGGCGCTCACTGATGGGCACTATCGTGATCGTCGCTCAGTGAGTTATTTACACCGGATTGATGACTGGGCATCACTGACCCAGATGGGAGAAATAGCTGAAGTCTCCAATGTGCCTGATGATGCTGAAGTCTGGCCGGGTGTGACCTCAACAACGGATAACTGTCTGGGGGCAGAGTGTCCGGATTATGGAGCTTGTTTTGTTGCCAATGCCAGACGCAAGGCGCAAGAAGCAGATGTAGTTGTGGTGAACCATCATCTGTTCTTTGCGGATATGGCTCTAAAAGAAGAGGGGTTTGGCGAGTTATTGCCCAGTGCGAATACGGTTATTCTGGATGAATCCCATCAACTGCCTGAGGTTGCATCCAGTTTTTTCAGTGATGTATTCAGCAGCCGACAGGTGCGTGACCTGGCACGGGATTTGCTGGCAGAAACCATGATGCAGGGTGATATGCCAGCGTTGCGGAAAGCATCACAACAGATGGACAAGGTTGTACAGGATCTCCGTCTGGCAATGGATAAACCTGGCCTGCGGGAACCCTGGTATAAAATCCGCTCCAAACCGGCAATCCAGCGGGAAGTTGCCGAGTTACAATCAGCCATGCTGGAACTGGACAAGCTGCTAACGGCACTGGAGGAGCGCAGTAAAGGACTGCAAACCTGCCATGAACGCTTAGGGGTATTAATGCAGCGCTTGAAGGCTATGCAGGAACCTGCTGATAACGCCGTACAGTGGTATGAAACATTCACACGCTCATTTACCCTGGTATCGACTCCTCTGGATATAGCCCAGCAGTTCCAGAAACAGATGGAAACTTTACCTTGCTCCTGGATTTTTACGTCCGCAACATTGACGGTAGATCGTCAGTTTTCACATTTTAGCAAACGTATGGGAATTACAGAGGCAGATGAAATACAACTGGATAGCCCGTTTGATTACTGGAATCACGCCTTGTTGTATGCACCGCCCAATATGCCAGAGCCACAACAGCATGATTTTGTGGACGCCGTTGTTGATGCCGCAGTGCCGGTGATTGAAGCGTGTTCGGGGGGTGTCTTTTTATTATTTACCAGCTATCGTGCGCTGAATATAGCGGCAGAACTGCTCAAGGAACGTATTTCAAATCGAAAAATACTGGTACAGGGAGATGCAACACAACATGAAATGATAGAGACCTTCCGGGAGCAGGGGAATGCCCTTTTGCTGGGTACGGGCAGTTTTTGGGAGGGTGTCGATGTGCGTGGTGAGGCACTAAGTTGTGTCATTATTGACAAGTTGCCTTTTGCTGCCCCCAATGATCCGGTGACCGAGGCCAGGATTCAGTCGATTCGTGCCCATCAGGGAAATCCCTTTTATGAGTATCAATTACCCCATGCCGTGATTACTCTGAAACAGGGAGTAGGCCGACTCATACGTGATCATCATGACCGGGGGGTGCTGGTGATCTGTGATCCGCGTTTGCGTACCAAGTCCTATGGCAAGGTTTTTCTGGAAAGTCTGCCGCGAATCCCGCGCACACAAAAAATTGAAGTGGTTGAGCGTTTCTTCACTTTGTTGCAAAACTCCGACCTTTCCAAAGCCGCTTCTGCTGCGGCAAGTCCGAGCCCTGATGTGACTTCTGATCCGGATACCCCATGAATATATTAGCCATTGAAACCGCCACCGACGCCTGTTCAGCAGCATTGCTGAGCCATACTGCCATTGCGAGCGATTACCAGGTAGCACCCAGACAGCATACACAACTGATTCTACCGATGGTAGAACAGTTATTAGCAGATGCCGAGCTGACCTTGCGACAACTGGATGCCATTGCTTTTGGTTGTGGCCCTGGCGCTTTTACCGGGTTACGTATCGCGGCCGGGGTGACACAGGGTCTGGCGCTGGCAGCGGATCTACCGGTCATTCCTGTTTCAACGCTGGCAGCCATGGCTCAGCAGGCCTGGAAACACTATCAGGCACGGCGGATTCTGGTCGCTCTGGATGCGCGTATTGATGAGGTGTATTGGGGCTGTTACGAGGTTGTCGGAGAGCGAGTGTGTTTGCAGGGTGATGAACAGGTGATACGTCCCGAGCTGCTCGATTTTAAGGTTGAACAAGAAGATGTTGCAGTCGGTTCTGGCTGGGAAGTGTATGCAGATATTCTGTATAAAAAAATTACGCTTGATCAGATGCCGATTCGTATAGAAGCACATATCAAACCTGCTGCCGAGTTTGTGGTGCAGCTGGCAGCGTATGACTATCAGCAGGGACGTGTGCTTTCGGTAGAGGATGCACAGCCAGTTTATCTGCGTGACAAAGTGGCTGATACGATTCAGGAAAGGAAGCAAAAAAACCATGTCAAATCCACTCGCTGAGCAACTTGGGTCGGTACTCAAAGAAGCCGGACACGTGCTGGTAACCGCAGAATCCTGTACTGGAGGCTGGGTCGCTAAACAGGTGACGGATATCGCGGGCAGCTCATCCTGGTTTGACCGGGGTTTTGTGACTTATACCAACGAAGCCAAACAGGAGATGCTGGGGGTGGATGCGCGAATCATCGAGCAATATGGTGCGGTTAGCTTACAAACAGTCGCAGCGATGGCTGAGGGTTCACTTCACTACTCTTCTGCGACAGTCTCTATTGCCATTAGTGGGGTTGCCGGGCCTGCTGGTGGTAGTCCGGAGAAGCCGGTAGGGACGGTTTGCTTTGGCTGGGCTTTTCACGCTAAAAGTGTGTTCACACAACAACAGTATTTTACCGGTGACCGGGAAGACGTCCGCCGCCAGTCTGTCGATTATGCCTTGCAGTACTTGCTGCATTTACTGGAGTGATTGGTTAGTTACCCTAATCCTGCCGTTACTACCCGGCGTGCAATCCGTCATTATCGTAGGAGCCTGTCCTGCCGGTCAAGTGGAGCAATCCCCAGGCCAATGGCAGGAATGGCAAAGAGCGCTAACAGCAGAAAAAATACTGTCGATGACTTGTCATAATACGCGATTACGCATTGGCTCGAACATTCAGGTAGGCCCGTTCAGAATACTCATGCCAGGCCTGTACTTTTTTCCGATAGCTATTGTAGGATGCAAACACCTTTTTGGAAAAGGCGTCTTTGTTAGCCAGTTCACCGACCACCTCATTTGAGAGTGTCTTTAGTTTAGTCAGTACGTCATCCGGAAAACGCCGGATCTGAACGTGATGTTCATTAATCAGGGTTTGCAGGGCATCATTGTTACGGGCAGTATATTCTGCGAGCATTTCGTGGTTTGCCAGTTTGCAGGCATTCAGGACAATGGCCTGTAAATCCGTTGGCAGGGCTTCAAGCGCCTCTTTGTTAATAAGGGCTTCCAGTGCTGTGCCCGGTTCATGCCAGCCTGGATAGTAGTAATATTTTGCCACCTTGTAGAAGCCAAAGGCCAGGTCATTATAGGGGCCAACCCATTCGGTCGCATCAATGGTGCCAGATTGCATAGCGGTGAACAGTTCACCTCCGGGCAGGTTGACAGGAGTGCCACCGGCACGGTTGAGCACTTCGCCACCCAGTCCGGGAATACGCATTTTCAAGCCTTTTAAATCATCAATACTATTGATTTCCTTATTGAACCAGCCACCCATCTGTACGCCCATATTACCGGCGGGCATGGGTACCAGGTTATGCTGGGCATAGGCTTCCTGCCATAATTCCAGGCCACCACCGTTATACAGCCAGCCATTCATTTCCTGTGCAGTCAGGCCAAACGGAACCGTTGAAAAAAACTGAAAGGTGGGGTTTTTTCCTTTCCAGTAATAGGCTGCACCATGACCCATTTGTGCTGTACCGCGTGAAACAGCATCAAAAATTTCCAGGGCAGGGACGAGCTCTCCCGCACCATAGACCTTGACTTGCAGGCGTCCGTTAGAAAGCGTATTAATTTTGGCTGCGAGGTTTTCAGCACCGGTTCCTAGCCCCGGAAAATTTTTGGGCCAGGTTGTTACCATTTTCCATTTAATGGTCGGTGCCGGTTGGTTCGTAGTCGCTGTTTGCTGGCCGGATTGTTTGCCACAGGCGCTTAGCAGGCTCGCTGAAAACAGGATGCCTACAATACTCATGTGCTTGAGAAATAGCCTAAAGGGACGTGTCAGGGGGTGATACATGATGCATACTCCATAATATTTGATGCGTGTATTGTAATGGCTTGATGCAAAGGGATCACTTTTATTTTTATAGAAGCAGTAGCTAAGGAGCCTCTGATTAAGTCGTGAGCGGTTTTCTCGAAACTAGAATCGCCCATTTTTTGCTTAAAAATCTCCCTAATAGCATGAATATTAGCTCTATTTTTAAGCAAAAACTGAACAATTCTATCACCGAGAAATTCCACTCAGACTTAATCAGGGTCTCCCTAAGGAGCCGCTTTTATCTGAGGTTGAAGCATTGCCATCAAAAGACTGGCGAATTTTACCTCGCAGGAAATTTGACCGGACTTGATCAGCTCTTAACAGCCTGGCGAATATAACAATGTTTCCACTCAAACCCTGTTGCTTGTTTGAGTGATTCCAGAAAGTGTGATTCCGGTATAGCCTCTGATTCATAAATATTATAAACCCGGATGAGGCTGCGTGCGAAACAGGCCGATTTGCGCCAGGGAAGGAGATAGGTGTTGATGTCGGTTTGGCAGTAGGGGCAGGTAAAGTAGCGAACAGGTTGCTGCTGTAATGCAGCTGGCAACATTGCCAGTGTCTGTTTGCAGGATGGGCAGCGAGGCGGCTTAATGTTAGTGCCTGAGAGAAATTCAGGCTGTTTTGTGGAGGGAGGGATTTCAATGTAGCAATAAGGTTTGTCATCAGCCTGGGGACTTAACTCAATATCAGGTGAGCAGCCCAGAAAGCACAAGTGTGAAAGGAAACGATCACCAACCTGAAAACGGGAGGCTTTCTCCGTTTCACCAATGTAGGCTAATTGTTTAAGCAGGCTAATAAGCGATTTTTGTGCGATGGTATCATCAGGTCTGGCAGGGTGTAAAATGAGTATGTGGGGAGAGATAAACATTTATGAGGGACTGTTTTTTTCAGTTGTTTGGCTTTTAGCATGTTGGCAATGTTCACGGATAAAGTTGCCGAGTAGACGAAACTCTTCTGCTTGCGAACTGTTTTTGCGCCATACCAGGCCAATTTCACGGTAGCTTTCTTCCTCTAGTGGCCAGGTGTTGATATCAGTGTGTTTGAGCATATTTGAATTTTTGGTCATTTCGGTCAGGTAGGTGATACCCAGATCCGAGTTGACCATTTCAATCAGTGTGAGTAAGCTGCTGGCAGCAAAGCGATTCACTGTATCCTGGTTGCGAATCTGGCAAGCGGACAAGGCATGGTCACGCAAGCAGTGCCCATCTTCCAGCAAAATAATACTTTCTGTAGGTAGTGCTGAGTGATGATAGTGATCCGGGTCGATCAGCTTGGTGTTTTTTTGACAGGCCAACACAAAATTATCACGGAATAGCGGCATCACTTCAACGCCGGCCAGTTTATAGGGCAAAGCAATGAGCAACAGATCCAGGTCTCCGTCCATGAGCTGGGCATAAAGGTTGAGCGTTGTATCTTCTGTGAGATAGAGTTGTAAAGAAGGGTGTACTTCACGTAGTTGGGGTACCAGGTCAGGTAGAACAAAGGGGGCAATCGTTGGAATGGCACCCAATGTCAGGCGGCTGGACAGGGGGCCATCGTTACTTTTGGCGATCGCAGTCAGGTATTCAATATCCCGGAGACAGCGCTTGGCGTGGGAGGCAATCTCTTTGCCAACACGGGTAATGGTGACGGTTTTGTTAGTGCGGTCAACAAGTTGTGTTCCCAATAAAGATTCCAGTTCCCGAATGGCGACGCTAAAGGCGGATTGTGAAACAAAACAGGATTCTGCTGCTTTACCAAAATGCTGTTTTTTCTCCAGTGCGATAAAGTAGCGTAATTGTTTAATTGTGGGCAAATTCATGGGTTCTTCCGAGGGAATCCGGTTCTTCTAATCGGGTAGATCAACCTGGTCACAATACACGAATTGTTTGCTTTGTGTATCAAAGATTGACAATGTTTTACCACTACCCAGTTCATCCAGATCGCTATTTAATGAAAGCAGGTAACGATCTTTGTAGGCATGGAAATTCATGACGTATTTGCTGTAAGCAGGTTCCGGGAAGAAGAATTTGGTTCCGTCTTGCATTTCAATATAATTGGGACGGGCACTGAAATCAGTCCCAAAATAAAAATCACCCCGGATATTGATCATGCCTGTATAACCTGCCAGAAAGCGTTTCAGGCGTTTTTTATAGGCGAGTTGTGTGGTCTGTCCGGCACGTTGGCGTGTCCACAAGTCCAGCACTTTCAGGCGATCCCCTGTGGCAACCAGAATATGTTCGTCATCATAATGATGCAGTGAATGGATATGGCGTATGCCAGACTGGTGCATATAGAAATCGTTGATCTGACAGTCATCGGCGGTGAGAATGGCGATTCTGGAGGAGTTCTCATCCATATCGTACTCACCCATGATCAGTGTATCGTCCATCTCGATGATGCTTTCGGAGCGGGTTCCACCAAAAATGGCGGGTAGTTTGTCGATGGCAAAGCGGTCACCATAAATTGCTTGCAGTTGAGACTTGTTTAGAAACTCCCGCTTGTATTCCATAATATGCTCATGAAAATGAGCCAAAACTGATTCAACCTCGGGGTTGGTATGCACCGGGGCAGGCTTATGCACCCACTTGCAGTAGATACCATATAACAATTCGTGGGTTCTGCCTCTACGCAGTACCATGTAGATGGCCTTGCCGAGGTAGAAAGGGTTTTTGGTTTCCCTGAACTTGATAATGTTCTCGGAAATAGAGGGTAAGGGGGCTACATCTGATTGCACCGAGTCTTGCATGGCTTTGTCCTGAATTAAGGTCTGGCTCAAGGGTTGCCGGTTACAGGCAACCCCGGGGAGTTGTGGAACAGGGGTATTGTAGCAAAAGATGAGATCAAGCCCTATGTTGACGGATTAGAGGGCAAGGCTGGAGGATGGAGCGTGACAAAGTTATCGGGGAGAGCCTCCTGCAATCAAGAAGTGAGGCAAGAAGAATAATCCAGGCTGAATAGAGGCATGTTTTTCTCACAGGCTATCCTCGGGGTATCGCCTGTGGATAACTTTGTGCATAACGATATTTCAGCTTGATAATAAAGGTCCTCCGGATATTTTTACTGGTTGGGATAAAATTTGCATAAAAAAGTAAAACAATAGTAAATACAGAAATTTATATTATTTTTTTTAGAAATAGCTATAAATAAAAAATTTATATTGAGAGAGAGCCATTTTTTTGCTAGGTGTGAATAAGTAGGAGTGGCTGTGATCAATTCTTATCTACTGTATGTAGTGTTTTTGTATCGCTGAACTTAAAATGAATATTGAGTGAACAAATTTGACGTCCGGGAATGGCAGCGTACCAGGTACATCGTCCGGTTATAATTGTCGGCCAGGAAGTATTAGCACCAACCGGTAGCCACCTTGTTTTTACTCGTCGATACAACGCAGACAATGTATGAGTGTGAATATTTCACCATCACCGTCCTCTTACTTGAAATAAGCATAAATACAGAGCAGCAGTCCGGTCACCGCGGCGATTACTCCTATCACCGGAAAGCCTGCCTGGTTGATACCGAAGGTGGAGGTGATCAGAATGGCGCTGCTGATAATAAGTGAGCTGCCAGTGATGCTCAGTAACACTTTTTGGGTAAATGCCCTGGGCTGCTCTTTGTTGCTATTGTTCTGTTTTTCATTAAATGCTTGTAATCGCTGCTGGGTATGGAGTTGTTTGATCACATCGTTGACCATGGTTGGCATATGGGGCAGTTGTTCAACAAATCTGGGCAGATTTTCCCTGGTACCGTGCAGGAGTGAGCGCAAACCGACCTGCTCGTCCATCCAGCGTTGTAAGAAGGGTTTGGCTGTTGCCCACAGATCAAGATCCGGGTAGAGCTGTCTGCCGAGCCCTTCGATATTTAAAAGGGTTTTTTGCAACAGGACTAACTGGGGCTGTACCTCCATATCGAAACGCCGTGCCGTTTGAAAGAGCCGTAACAGGAAAAAGCCGAAAGAAATCTCCTTGAGTGGGCGGTTGAAAATAGGTTCGCAGACCGTACGAATAGCTGACTCAAAATCATTGATGCGGGTCTGTGAGGGTACCCAGCCGGATTCAATATGCAGCTCTGCCACCCGTTTATAGTCCCGGTTAAAGAAGGCATGCAGGTTCTCTGCCAGATAGCGTTGGTCATCGGGTGTGAGTGTGCCAACGATACCAAAGTCTACTGCCATATAGAAAGGGTTGTCAGGGTCGGTGGCATCCACAAAAATATTGCCAGGGTGCATATCCGCATGAAAGAAGTTATGCCGGAAAACCTGCGTGAAGAAAATCTCGACACCTAGTTCTCCCAGACGTTGCATATTGACTTTCAGGCGGTTGAGTTCTTCTATGTTGCCGACCGGAACACCATGAATACGCTCCATTACCAGGACTTTTTCATGGGTGAGATTCCAGTAAATCTTTGGAATGTACAGCTCTGTGGAGTTTTCAAAGTTGCGTCCCAACTGGCTGGCATTAGCAGCTTCCCTGACCAGATCCAGTTCATCCAGAATAGTGGTTTCATATTCTTCGACAACTTCAACCGGACGTAACCGGCGCACCTCCTTCCAGTAGCGGTGTGCCAGTCTGGCGATGAGATAGAGCACCTGGATATCCTGTTTAATAACAGGTTCAATATCGGGTCTGACCACTTTGACAATGACTTTTTCACCCGAAAACAGGGTGGCAGTATGCACCTGAGCGATAGAAGCCGAAGCCAGTGGCTTTACATCGAAATGCTGAAATATCTCGGTAACCGGCTTGCCAAAGGATTGCTGGATGATAGCGATGGCCTGTGTTGAGGAGAAAGGGGGGACATTATCCTGTAACTGGCTCAGTTCCTGATTGATTGTTGGCGGGAGCAGGTCGTTACGTGTGGATAACATCTGTCCAAACTTGATAAATACAGGCCCCAGATCCTCCAGTGCCAGGCGAATGCGTACCCCCAGAGGTTGCTCTTGCGGTGGGTGTTTACGGCTGTGTTTTTTGATATTCCAGGGCGCAATATAGTAGAAAAACCGCAAGGGGCGAAAGACCGGAATATGTAGCAAGATTTCATCCAGGCCGTGTTTGATTAGTACGCGGTTAATAGTGAGCAGGCGAGAAAGGTGGGTAAGTCCGATCATTCTGGCACCGTATCAGAGACGCCGGTGTCGAGCTGCTGACGAAGTCGCCGGATACGTGCATCCAGTCGGTCAGTGTCGGCACGTAATACATCGACCTGATCCAGGTAGCCATTGACTTCGGATTCTGTCACGGCAAGTTGCTCTTCCTCCGTGATATATTCGCCCAGATTCAGGCGCATGGCCTGTTCGCTGTCTCGTAGCCAGCCCGTGGTTTTTGATGCTATGTTACCGGCCTGATGGGCAATGATATCACCGACAGCCCGGGACAGAAACTCCTCCCAGTCAATTTCTACAGAGCCAAGAACCTGGCTGAACTGGGTGCCTGTCCCGATATCACCTTCAATATAGGCATCGGAATCCAGTAATGTTTTTCCGGCATCTGTGGTTGTAGCCAGACGCATCAATGCAAGCGGTGAGCCGTGTATGGTTGTGTCAGCTTTACCGGCATATTGTCCCAGAACCTGTACCTGATAAGCACTCGGGAAAAAATACAGATTGAGTTCCAGCCCCGTAATATGCAGACGAATGATTTTATCCTGTAGTGCGTAAAATTGTGGCATTGCCTCAGGATCCAGCCTTAACCAGGTATTTATTGCTGTCTCAATGAGGGATAGCAGCGGCGTGGGGAGTTGCATGGTTGGCCTTAAAGCTTGTAACCGGTATGCAGGGCGACAATGCCGCCGGTCATATTATGGTAACTGACACGCTCGAAGCTTGCTGCTTCCATCATGCTCTTCAGGGTTTCCTGATCAGGGTGCATGCGAATAGACTCCGCCAGATAGCGGTAACTATCGGCGTCATTGGCAATCAGTTTACCCATCAGGGGCAATAGCTTGAATGAGTATTGGTCATACAGGATATTCAGACCTGGCAGAACAGGTTTGGAGAACTCCAGCACCATGAGCTTGCCTCCGGGCTTCAGGGTACGAAAGATAGACTGTAATGCTGCATCCTTGTCCGTCACATTACGCAATCCAAAGGCCATGGTCACAATATTAAAGTAGTTATCCGGGAAAGGCAGATCCTGTGCATCGGCGAGTACATAATCAATGTTGCCAACGATTCCTTTATCCGTTAAGCGCTTGCGGCCATTTTCCAGCATGGATTCATTGATATCCGATAGAATGACTTTACCCCCGGAACCGACAATGCGGGCAAATCTGGCCGCCAGGTCACCCGTACCCCCAGCCAGATCCAGAATATAGTCACCCCGTTTGGCACCAGAATGCTCTATTGTGTACTTTTTCCACAGTCTGTGGACGCCACCTGACATTAGGTCGTTCATTATGTCGTATTTGTCGGCTACTGAATGAAATACATCAGCGACTTTATTACTCTTTTCTTCGACAGGCACTTGTTGATAGCCAAAGTGAGTAGTTTTTTGCTTCACTTGATGATCAGTCTGTTCGTTTTTTGACATGAGGGTTCTTATACCGGGTAGACAGTTATTAGGGTCAATGATGTCGCATTGTATCAGAACTCACAAAATTGATGGCACTGATGGTGTTAAATTTATTTCAGGAAGTTTCCGCACTGGTAGCTCTCTGAGATACCAGAAGGCTGTCCGAGACAGTTAATACAGGGTAATACGATGAACAAACTGGTTGGAATATTCGGGTTTTTTAGTGTAGTGATTTTGCCGGCATCGCTGGCTCATGCGGGCAAGGAGACGGATATTGAAAACAGGTCTGGCCCTGTCGTTCGTGTGATAAAGACCTACCCGGGAGAATGGAGAGGGTGGAGCGATGGCTGCGTGAACTGTGGCAAGCCGCTGGCACCAGACAGGGTTTTGAAAAAGAAAAAAAGAGCAAAAATCAAGGCCAGGGCGACAGCTGCATCCAATGGACAGAATCAGAGGCAGGAGGATGAGAGTAAGAAGGATAAGCCACTTCCCCAATCCCTGCGTCGGGGATATTGCGAATGCCGGTGTAATCCACCCGACCGGAATCAACAGAAAGTTTTTGGCGGCAAACAACAACGAGGGCAATATAATGAGAGGCAAGGGCGTGAGGAAAAGAAGGCTGATAGTAAAACAAAGCCTGTTAACTCGAAAGAACTGGAAGCGACTTCGGACGCAACGACAGAGAAAAAGCTAGTGGACAAAAAGAGCCACGAGGAAGGGCAGGGTCATGCTCAGGAGACCTCGCCCGATACGTCTAATGGCATCAATACGGGAGCAGGTGAAACAAACAAAAAAGACGAGAGTGGTGAAGATGGAGAGACTAAAACGCCTCAGAGTGTAGAGCCACTCCATCCTTCAGATGGTACCCCGGAACATCAGGGTAAAGAGAGCTCAACAGTACGCCGTATTTTTTCTCTTTGGGGGTAAGAATGCTTGAGGAGCCTCTGAATAAGTCGTGAGCGGTTCTCTCGAAGCTAGAAGCGCCCATTTTTTGCCTAAAAATCTCCCTGATAGAGTGACGATTAGCTCTATTTTTAAGTAAACACTGAACAATCCTATCAATCGAAAAATTCCGCTCAGACTTAATCAGGGGGCTCAAGCAGGCAATATATCTATAAACAGGGCTAAAAAATATCGATTAGTTGTTCTTATGATGTTGTTGATAGCTATTGTGTAGGTGATGATAGAGTGTTGATATTCAGCTAAAAGTCCGCTAATTACCAATAAGCATTAGAATATCGTTATATTATTGTTATCTAACTCGATTGCTTCTATACTTTCATACTTGCTCTCTGAACGAAATGCATCTATGTCAAATGTACCAACTACAAGAAGCACCCGAACGGATGTAGAGGTGAAAAGTACCACTTGCTACATGTGCGCCTGTCGCTGTGGAATTAATGTCACTCTGGATAAGGGCGAGGTTCGCTATATAGAGGGAAACCCGGATCACCCCCTGAATAAGGGCGTTATTTGTGCCAAGGGCTCATCAGGTATTATGAAGCAGTATTCGCCTGCACGTCTGACCCGACCACTCAAGCGCAAGCCGGGTACGGAGCGGGGTGCTGGTGAGTTTGTACCGATTGAATGGGATGAAGCCTTTGAGATCATGGAGAGCCGCCTGAGCGAGATCCGTGCAACGGATCCCAGAAAGTTTGCACTGTTTACCGGGCGTGACCAGATGCAGGCACTAACGGGGATGTTTGCCAAGCAGTTTGGTACCCCCAATTATGCCGCACATGGTGGCTTTTGTTCGGTGAATATGGCAGCGGGCATGATTTATACCATCGGAGGCTCTTTCTGGGAGTTTGGTGGCCCGGATCTGGAACGTGCCAAGCTGTTTATCATGATTGGAACCGCAGAAGACCACCACTCCAACCCGCTGAAAATTGAGTTGGCGCACTTTAAGCGCAATGGTGGCAAGTTTATTTCCATCAACCCTGTAAGAACGGGTTATTCAGCCATTGCGGATGAGTGGATACCCATTCGTCCTGGTACCGATGGTGCGTTGTTTATGGCGCTGATTCATATATTGATCAAGGATGCCCTGTTTGACCGTGACTTCCTGATCAAATATACCAATGCAGCGGAACTGGTGAATCAGGATGAATCCAGTGATGCTTTTGGATTGTTTGAGCGTACGACGGAAGATGTTCGTGAAGGTTGTGTCGATCCACAAAATAAAATCTGGTGGGATAGGAATACTAACGAGCCAGTCTCCAGCCAGAATCGGAATGCTGACCCTTTCCTGTTCGGTGAATACGAACTGGAAGGGACGAAAGTGAAAACAGCTTTTCAGCTATTGGCTGATCGTGTTGAACAATATACGCCAGAATGGGCTTCTGAAATCACGGGTATTTCTGTTGAAACTATTACCAGGCTGGCCCACGAAATGGGTATCACCGCCCGGGATCGAAAGATTGAATTACCTATTGCCTGGACGGATGCCTGGGGTGAAGAGCATGATTCAGTCACCGGAAACCCGGTAGCCTTCCATGCCATGCGGGGTTTGGCAGCGCATTCTAATGGCTTCCATTCCATCCGTAATATGGCGATTCTGATGACCCTGTTAGGGACGATTGACCGTCCGGGTGGTTTTCGCCACAAAGCTCCTTTCCCGCGTCCTATTCCTCCTTGTCCCAAACCTCCTCGGAGCCCGGAAGATGTACAGCCAAATACGGAACTCAACGGTATGCCGCTGGGCTTTCCAGCTTCCCCGGATGACTTGTTTGTAGACGACAGGGGGGAGCCGGTGCGTCTGGACAAGGCGTTCTCATGGGAGCATCCACTGTCCGCGCACGGACTCATGCACAATGCTATCACCAATGCCTGGCGGGGTGATCCGCATAAAATAGATACCTTGTTGCTGTTTATGGCCAATATGGCATGGAACTCTTCCATGAATACCAGTGAGATTCGCAATATGCTGGTAGACAAGGAAGAAAATGGTGATTACAAGATTCCCTATATTATCGTGTGTGATGCATTCCAGTCAGAAACTGTTCAGTTTGCAGATCTGGTGTTACCGGATACGACCTATCTTGAACGTCACGACGTGATGTCCATGCTGGATCGGCCTATTTCAGAGTATGATGGCCCGGTTGATTCAGTACGTATCCCGGTATTGCCACCTACGGGAGACTGTAAACCTTTCCAGGAAGTGTTGATTGAAATGGGTAGCCGCCTGGGTTTGAAAGCCTTTGTGGATGCGGGTGGGCAACGAAAATACCGGGATTATCCCGATTTTATTGTGAATTACGAGACAGCACCCGGTTCTGGGATTGGTTTTCTTGCTGGCTGGCGTGGTAAATCAGGCGAAAAATCCATGAAAGGAGAGCCAAATCCCAATCAATGGGAGATGTATGCCAACAATAATTGTGTCTATCATCATAAGCTGCCCCCATCCTATCAGTATATGCGTAACTGGAATGAAGGCTATCTGGAATGGGCACAACATCATGGTCTAACGCGCTATGCAGAGCCCATTCAGTTACATATTTACTCCGAGATCTTTCAGGAGTTCCGGCGTGCTGCACAGGGCAAGCGTCCGGGCAAGCAGCCGCCTGATCATTTACGGGAACGGGTAGAGACCTATTTTGACCCACTGCCCATGTATCACGAGCCGCTGGAAGCAGAGATGACGAACCGGCGGGAATATCCGCTAAGTGCGATTACGCAACGTCCCATGGCGATGTATCACTCCTGGGACTCGCAAAATGCCTGGTTGCGTCAGATTCATGCACATAATCATCTGTATATGCACCCCAGTATTGGTAACCAGAATGGTTTTGAAGATGGAGACTGGGTTTGGGTTGAATCCATGCATGGCAAGGTGCGATGTATGTGTCGTTTCTCGGAAGCAGTGGAGCCAGGGACGGTCTGGACCTGGAATGCGATAGGTAAAGCATCCGGTTCCTGGGGGCTGGACAAGACGGCGAATGAATCTAACCAGGGCTTTTTGCTGAATCACCTGATTGCTGAAGAGTTGCCCTGCCGTACACGTAGTGGCACGATTTCCAACTCTGACCCGGTGACAGGGCAAGCAGGTTGGTATGACGTGCGAGTCAAGGTTTACAAGGCAGCTGATGATGAAGAGCAGGTGACATCGCCGACGTTTGCTACCATGCAGCGTTTGCCTGGCCAGCTGGAACCGTTGAATCGCAGCAAGTCACTGGCCTATCAAAGTGGTACGGGCCGGTTCAGGTCATGGCTTGATAGTGCCAGCAAGAAACTGAAGAGGAGCAAGTCATGACACAACTCGCTTTAATCATTGATCTGAATGTCTGCGTGGGTTGCAGTGCTTGCGTGACTTCCTGTAAAGAGTGGAATACCTCAGGCTCTGCAGGGCCAATGACGGATTTTAATGCCTATGGTCATGACCCGACAGGCACCTTTTTTAACCGGGTACAATCTTTTGAGATTGGGGAATACCCGCATACAGAGATGGTACATTTCCCGAAATCCTGTTTGCACTGTGAAGAACCGCCGTGTGTGCCCGTATGCCCGACGGGGGCGAGCTATAAGCGCGAAGAAGATGGTATTGTACTGGTAGATTATGATAAATGTGTCGGTTGTAAATATTGTTCCTGGGCTTGTCCCTATGGTGCCAGGGAGATTGATGAAAGCCAGAAGGTGATGAAAAAATGCACCTTATGTGTGGATCGTATTTACGATACTTCCTTGCCTGAAGATCGACGTCAGCCTGCTTGCGTATTGGCTTGCCCAACTTCTGCACGTATTTTTGGTGATGTGCATGACGAATATTCTGAAGTTTCCCGTCTGATTCGGGAAGAGGGCGGTTATCAGTTAATGCCGGAGTGGGGGACAAACCCTGCTAACCATTATCTGCCTCGCAGGAAAGCAAAAATCAAGATTCAGCGTGAAGATCTTGAGCGGGTTGAAAACCCACTGAAAGATGAGAACTTTACCAAGCCGTCAGATGATGACTTGACACTTGAAGATTCCAGCTGGATCTAGGAGTCTCATAGAATTTGTCGTAGCTTCTTGGTTCTCGGGCAGCCTCCTGTACAGTAAATCGGTAATTAAGGCCAAGTTATAATTGTCGGTCAAGAAGTTTAGCAGGTGTAGGTTGGTGCTGAGGAACGAAGCTCGGCCTGCGTTACCCTGTTTTTACTCGTCGATATAAGTCAATGTAAACTGGTACATCAACTCACTTAACAGAGATAAAAAGGTAGCATTATGCACCCAGCATTTTCAGTTATATTTCTAACCACCCTGCTTGGCGTTGGGCAGGGGCTCTTTATGGCACTTATTACCGCGCAGACTTACACGCTGGTGGAGTTGGTGCATGTGGAAGAGTCTTCCAGTTTTTATGCACTGGGTACATTGCTTGTGCTGGTGTTTGTGGCTCTGGCGCTATTTGCTTCCTTCTTCCATTTAGGGCGCCCCGAACGTGCCTGGAGAACCCCTTCACAATGGCGTACATCCTGGCTCTCCAGAGAAGTCATTGCATTGCCTGTATTTGGCGCTATTGCCTTTATTTATGGAGCGATTCAGTGGTTTGGATGGGATTTTGAAGTGACTAAAATAGGGGATTTTAGTTTGCCATTCTCATTACTGGTCGGTGTTGTCGGCGTGGCGGCAAGTTTTACACTCTTTTTGTGTACGGGGATGATCTATGCCTGTATCCGTTTTTTGCAGGAGTGGGCAACGCCTCTGACCGTTGTGAACTTTATTCTGCTGGGTTTGGCTTCGGGTTTCACTGTGGCAACAGTTTATGCGACGTTCACCGCACCGGGTCTGATTGCTATGTTTGGTGGCTGGGCGATCGTGTTTACCGTGGTGGCTGCTATTACCCGTATTAGTGCATTGATACGTAATTCACGTATCAAGCCCAAGTCCACGCCTACTACAGCGATTGGTGTGCGTCACAGCAAGATTCGGCAAACTGCCCAGGGTGCGATGGGAGGGTCTTTTAACACCAGGGAGTACTTTCATGGTAAATCGGCAGGTTTTCTGGTGTTTATGAAATGGGGTTTTCTTGCCATGGTTTTTGTTATTCCCCTGTTTTTACTGGTCATTGGGTTATCACAAAAACTCTCAGTTCTGATTCTGGCAGCCGCCGTGATTCAGTATCTGGGTTTAATTATGGAGCGCTGGTTCTTCTTTGCCCAGGCGAATCATCCACAGAATATTTATTATCAGGTTGCCTAGGGAGTCTCTGATTAAGTCGTGAGCGGTTTTCTCGAAGCTAGAATCGCCCATTTTTTGCTTAAAAATCTCCCTAATAGAATGACTATTAGCTCCATTTTCAAGCAAAAACTGAACAATTCTATCAATCGAGAAATTCTACTCAGACTTATCAGAGGCTCCCTGGGATAGGAGGCTGTCCGAAAACTAAGAGGCTACTGCAAATTCCATGAGCATTCTAATCTGAGCTTATTGAAATCGTTAAATAGCGACGGCTATTCGCCTCTTCCAGTAATCTCACCTTATACTGTCTCTATGATTTTCGCTACGCTTCCTATTCATTGGGCAAGCTCCTGGGAGTTTGCCCAATGTCAAAAAAATGGGCGCTACGTGCAAAGATTTCGGTGGGTACACCCAGTGCCTGTTTTAGTGCGATATCCCGATCCCAGGGGTTTTCTATTCGCTGTATTTTCAGCATTTGCGAGAGGCTGAGTTGCAAGGGAAAGTTGTAGGCTGACACCAGGATCATATTGGTTAATGGGTAATCACTGCCATACAGCAGGCGTCCTTTGATTGCGGGTTCAGTGAGTGATTTTTCCAGGTAGCCCAGTTTGTTGATCTGTGTGAGGCTGGAAATATCGCTGTACAGGTTTGGGTACCTTTCAAAGAGTTTCAGGGAGCGCTGGTAATTGTCCTCCCCTTCCGTTTTTCCGGTAGTTGCCATATGCGCCGCAATCACTGTTACCCCCAGTGACAGAGGGAGTTCCAGGCGGCGTGGGTCACCGTAGAGGTCATTGGCTGTAGCGAATGAGCGTTCTTGCCCGGCATGGCTGAGCAGGGGCAAGTTCAATGCCTTCATTTTCCGGTAAAACGGGATGAGCCGTTTGTCAGCAGGGTCAATGAGCTGGATATTAGGAATCCATTTAATCAGTTTTGCGCCCTGGGCTTTAACTTTTTCCAGCCGTTGCAGGGCATCAGGACGGTAGGGGTTGATGCTGGCACCAAAGTATAGTGATGGATGTTTTTGCGTTTGCTGTGCCAGAAATTCATTGGGGATATAAAATTGTGTGCGTGTTCTATCCAGCTTGCCGTGCTTGTCAATGACACCATCCATCGCCAGCACGATGGCACCCTGGACGTGCCTGGAGGAAGCGACTGTTTTGGCTACTTTTTCAATCAGGTACTGATCGCCCTTGCGTTTAATCTCCTGTTCACTCACACCAAAAGCACTGAGATAGTAAGCAAATTTGTAGCCTTTTTTGAGCTCATCAGAGATGAAGCAGCCGCTTCCGCCGTGGCCCAGTCCGGCAATGTGAATGTGCATGTCAATGATGGGTGTAGCAGGCAGGCTGGCAGGTGGTAAAACAGGGCCCTTGAAAAAGAGAAGTCTGCCGCCAATAGCGCCCAGCACAAGAATGAGAAAGAGAAGGCCGACTTTCTTTACCAGGCTTGAGAGGCGTGAATATTTTTGCGGTGGTTGCATCAGGTTTTAATGATTGAAAAGGTGATAAAGCAGTAATAATATGAGCCCAAGCTCAATGCTGGCGATCATTTGCCAGAAGCGTAAGGGGTTGCGTTCCAGCAAGGGTCGGGAGTCACTCTCCAGTAGTCTGGGGTTGGGTTTGTTCAGGTCGCAAATGAATTCTGATAGCAGCTTGTAGCGCTTCTCGGGATCAGGGTGTGTTGCTTTTTTCAGGGCGCCATCTATCCAGTCGGGGATCAGGGGGTTGTAGGTTTTCGCCGGCGTGTAGTTGAACTTTTTTTTGTGTGCTTTTTCGGTTGTTATTTCACCATAGGGTAACTTGCCGGTAAGCATTTCATAGGCAATGATGCCGAGGGAATAAATATCCGACTGATTGCTGCCTGGCTGGCCTTTGAAGTATTCCGGGGCGGAGTAATTGGCAGTGCCGACAATCTGATTATGCTCAACAACCGATTTGATTTCGGCCAGCCCGGCAATTTTGGTGGAGCCAAAATCAATTATTTTCAGGGTGTTGTTTTCATCGATCAGAATGTTGTCCGGCTTCAGATCCTGGTGGATCATCTCCATGCGGTGCATGGCGCGCAAGCCCTTGGCGACTTGTGAAATCGTCCCTCTTACCTGGGACAGCTTGGCTTGTGGGTTATCTTTCATCCACTGTGCCAGGGTTTGCCCGTGGATATATTCCACTACGGTGTAGAGAAAGCTGCGTTTGCGGTCGGCGGCACAGGTTTTGATCAGGTGTTCTGAATCTAAGCGCTTGCCAACCCATTCTTCATGCAGGAACAGGTCAATATAACCAGGGTCATCCTCGTAATTAACGGAAGGTGTTTTGATAACAACCTGGCGTGGGAGATCTGCCAGCGTATCTTCGGCCAGATAAACCTGACTTCGGGAAGACGCTTTGAGTTCACGGATAATTTTATAGCCATCCATCACATCACCACCCTTAAGATCAGGCGGGAAGGGCAGGCTGCTCAGCGATTCATAAAATTCTTCTTTATCCGGTTCAGGGAGTGTTTCGAGCCTGACAAGCTGGCAGCTAATATTGTCATTGCTCTGGTTCAGTTTTGCGGCTTCCATGAGCCTGTTTGCGGCTTCCTGCAAGTCAGCCTGGTGGTTCTCAATATGTTCCTGTAGCTCGTTGTCAGTCACAAAATCATGCAGTCCATCGGTGCTGAGTAGATAAATATCCCCCTCTTTGGCGACCGTGCTGCGGTAATCTATATTCAGGTTAAGATCAATACCCAGTGCGCGACTCAGATACTCCTTGTCGTTACTTAGCCAGATGCGATGATCCTGTGTCAGCTGCTCCAGATCACCATTACGCAGACGGTAAACGCGGCTGTCACCGATATGAAACAGGTGTAAGGTCTGTGATTTGAGGATAAAGGCACTAAAGGTGGTAACCATGCCTTTAGGTGTGTCGTACTGGCGCTGTCCCTGGCTGTAAAGCCAGCTATTCATGGCGGACATCACCTTGGTAACGGCTTTCTTGACAGACCAGGAGTCTGGCGTACTGTAATAGTCATCAAGGAACATGCGTACGCTCATGTGGCTGGCTTCCTTGCCGCCATCACTACCACTCATGCCGTCGGCAATGGCAACGGCAATCCCTTTGCTCTCTAGCAGGGCATCATCGGGTATGAACGCACCAAGAAAGTCCTCATTGTCTTCCTTGATGCCAGCCCCGGAAGCTTGCCCGAGACTGATACGGAGTGTTTTGGTCATAATCGGGTCATGAATAAGGTCGCTGCGACTATTTCACGTCAATAAGTTGGACGGTGCCGTCAGGCAGGGTTTCTGCCATACGGCCTTCAGGTTCTTCAAGAAAGATCAGAATCATGGCAAATACAGAAGCTGAAACAATACCAATAAACAGAAAGAACTGGTTATAGTCTACCAGAGAGTTGACCGTCAGGAAGATGACTGCACCGACATTTCCGAAAGCCCCCGCCATACCGGCGATCTGTCCTGTCATGCGGCGCTGAATTAAAGGCACCATGGCATAGACAGCGCCAGAGCCGGCTTTTGAAAAGATGCCACCGGCAATCGTGATGGCAACTACCATCCATACGGGCCACTCCTTGCTGACAAGCCCCAGAGTCAGGAAGCTGGCTGTAATCCCGAGAAATACGATGATCAGGGTAAGCTTGCGACCGATTTTATCACTGATAAGGCCACCACCAGGACGGGCAAACAGGTTGATAAAGGGATAAATGCCGGCTAACAGGGCGGCAGCGACCTTGGGTACATCAAACCAGGAGACGTAAAACATGGCGAGCATGGAGACAACGGCCAGTTCAGTACCAAAGGTTACCAGATAGGCCCAGTCCAGAATGGCGACTTGCTTGAATTTGTAGCGGTGCATTTCAGGTACAGGTTCTTTGAGTATATGGGCGTTGATATGCCATATTTTCCAGACCTGTACCAGGTAGATGACGACAAGCGTGGTATAGATGATATAGCTTGTCAGTTCGTTAATGAGACCCATTTTGGCGGGTGACAGTTTCCATGTGAGTACGGCAAGTGCAAGAAACAGCGGGATGTTCATGAGCATGTAGAGCACCAGATCGTAGCCGCTGGTGACTTCCATGGCTCCTGTCTTTTTGGGTTTAAAATACGTTGAACCCCTGGGCGTATTACTCACGATAAAATAATATAAAATGCCATAGCTGATGGCGAGCAGGCTGGCAACGGTAATCGCATAACGCCAGCCGTCATCCCCACCAACATTGGCAGCGATGACAGGTAGTGTAAAAGCAGCACCGGCGGAGCCAAAATTTCCCCAGCCTCCGTAAATTCCTTGTGCCACACCCGTCTGTCTGGCAGGAAACCATTCACTAATCATGCGAATACCGACGACAAAACCTGCACCGATAAAGCCTGAAAGAAAGCGTAAAATGGCCAGCATTTTGTAGGAATCTGACCAGGCAAAGGCAATGCTGATCAAGCCACCCAGAATCAGAATGGAGGTGTACATAATGCGTGGCCCAAGGCGGTCGACCAGCATGCCCACGATAATACGGGCGGGGATAGTCATGGCTACGTTCAGGATTAGCAAAACCTTGGCCTGTTGGTCGGTTAAGCCCAGTGCATCGGTGATAAAGGGCATCATGGGGCCAAGGCTTAGCCAGACCATAAATGTCAGGAAGAAGGCAAACCAGGTATAGTGCAAAATACGAATATTCTGTTGCTTGAGTGCGAATAGGTTAAATTTTCCTGACATGGGACTTCCTTCCTGATAGTTTTTGTCGATAACGATTACGTGTCTCAAGCAACCTAAGCAAATAGTATGCCAAATACAGTGCAGGTATCTGCCTGGCAGGAGTAGAGTATCAGTATTTGCTAATATATTTAATCTCTTTTTTCCTCTTAAAAATGTTATGGGCATGCTGTCTCAAGACCTGTCTATGTCGTGAGTTGGTAGTTGCCTTTATGTTGATGTGCTTATTTTTAGCACTGTCATGAAACGAAACAGGGCTTGACTGCACCATGATAGTTCACAAAGGGTTCAGGTGAGCATTTAACAGATTTTTACGCTGATGGTTTTGAGGGAGGGCACCCCCTGGTCGCCGGGAGCAATCAAGGCTATCTTTATTAGCGTATGCTGATATACTGCGCCGCATTTACTCTGATGAGTATTTGCTTGCTGTTACTTTGGCACGGAAATTGCTTGAGTCTAGGTAAAATTAACGCACACACTGATTGATAAGATCGTAACTATTTACGAGTGACACAACACGGAGCAAGTGGACTATGAAACAAAACCTGGTACTTATTGGTAACGGTATGGCGGGCATGCGAACAATCGAAGAATTGTTGAAGCTGGATGATGAGAAGTACAGTATCACAGTATTTGGTGAAGAGCCCTATGGTAATTATAACCGTATTATGTTGTCCCCCGTTCTCGCTAATGAAAAGACGATTGATGAAATTATGCTCAATGATGAGCAGTGGTATGCAGATCACGGTATTACCTTTTATAAAGGGCTCAAGGTGGTTGATGTCCACCGGAACCGTAAGCAAGTTGTTGCAGAAGATGGTACGACGGTTCCCTATGACAAACTGCTGATAGCGACCGGATCAACCTCTTTCATGTTGCCACTACCCGGAGCTGATAAATATGGTGTGATTGGCTTTCGTGATATTCATGACGTGGACATGATGATTGAAACAGCCGAAAACTATAAGAAAGCGGTTGTCATTGGGGGTGGTTTGCTGGGACTTGAGGCAGCGAACGGCCTGATGAAGCAGGGCATGGAAGTAACGGTTGTACATCTGATGGACAGCCTGATGGAGCGCCAGCTGGATAAACCGGCCGCAAAGATGCTTCAGGCTTCACTGGAAGAAAAAGGCATGAAGTTTCTGATGGGCTATGCCACAGAAGAAATTCTGGGTGGTGAGCGCGTCACCGGCTTGAAGTTTAAAAATGGCGAACAGATTGACGCAGACTTTGTCGTTATGGCCGTTGGTATTGTGCCCAATATTGACCTGGCCAAACAGATTGGCCTGCATTGTGAGCGCGGTATCGTGGTAAGTGATACCCTGCAAACGTTTGACCCCAATATTTATGCCGTGGGTGAGTGTGTACAACACCGGGGTATTGCTTATGGACTGGTTGCTCCCCTGTTTGAGCAGGCCAAAGTGGCTGCCAATCATCTGGCGGAACTGGGTATTGCCCGGTATGAAGGTACCGTAACCTCAACCATGCTGAAAGTTACCGGTATTGATTTATTCTCCGCGGGTGATTTTCACGGGGATGAGGACACCGATGAGCTATTGTTTCATGATGTCGCCAATGGTGTTTACAAGAAAATAGTCTTGCGTGATGACATTATCGTTGGCACGGTGTTGTATGGTGACACAATTGATGGCACCTGGTACTTCCAGATGATGAAGGACGGTACCAATATTTCCGACTTTCGCAATACGGTACTTTTTGGTCAGGCACATCTGGGCGATGCAGGTCATGGCGATGAAACTCGTGTTGCTGCCATGGCAGATAATGCGGAAATCTGTGGTTGTAACGGTGTTTGCAAAGGGGAAATTGTCACCGCAATTACGGAACAAAAGCTCTTTACCCTGGACGATGTGCGTGCTCATACCAAGGCATCGGCTTCCTGCGGCTCCTGTACGGGCCTGGTTGAATCTTTGTTGGCACATACACTAGGTGGTGATTACTCCCAGGCACCCAGCAAAAAGCCACTGTGTGGCTGTACCGATCTGACACACGATGAAGTGCGTGCAGGTATCCGCAAACTGGGTCTGAAAAATCACGATGATGTGCGTCAGTCACTGGACTGGAAAACCGCAGATGGTTGTGCTGTCTGTCGTCAGGCAACCAATTACTACCTGCTGTGTGAAAACCCGGATTATAACGATCCCCAGTCACGTTTTATCAATGAACGGGCACACGGTAATATTCAGAAAGATGGCAGTTATTCTGTTGTGCCCCGTATGTTTGGGGGGATGTGTACACCACAGGATTTGCGTGCGATTGCAGATGTTGCCGAGAAGTTCAAGGTGCCTGAAATGAAAGTAACGGGTGGGCAGCGGATTGATATGTTTGGTGTCAAAAAGGAAGACTTGCCTGCCATGTGGAAGGACTTGTCCGCAGCCGGTTTTGTGTCCGGCCATGCTTATGGTAAAGCCATGCGTACCTGTAAAACCTGCGTAGGGGATACCTGGTGCCGCATGGGGACGCAAGATTCAACCGGGCTGGGTATCAAGCTGGAAGAGCTGACCTGGGGCTCCTGGATGCCGCACAAATATAAGCTGGCGGTGTCAGGTTGTCCGCGTAACTGTGCGGAGGCGACGATCAAGGACTTTGGCGTTGTCTGTGTCGATTCCGGTTATGAAATCCATGTAGGTGGCAACGGTGGTATCAAGGTGCGGGTGACAGATTTTCTGGTCAAGGTTGAGACAGAAGAACAGGTTCTTGAATACTGTGGCGCCTTTAGCCAGTTCTATCGTGAAGATGCACATTATCTGGAGCGTACAGCACCCTGGATAGAGCGGGTCGGTCTGGAAAAGATCAAGGCCGCTGTGGTGGATGACGAGGAAAACCGCAAGGCGTTGTATGAGCGCTTCCTGGTTTCACAAAAACCGGCGCAAATTGACCCGTGGAAAGAGCGTGCAGAAGGCGTGGATGCTCATATGTTCACACCCATAAAGATTAAGGCTTGATGCAGCTACGGCAGCAATGCTGGCAGTTCACAAGATTTACAGAAATATTGCTAAGAGATGAAACAATGAGTGATTGGCTAGAAATTACAACCCTTGATGAAATCCCTGTGCTAGGTTCTCGCGTTGTAGAAACGGACACCGTGACGATTGCAATTTTCAGGGGTAAGGATAATACCCTGTTTGCCATCAAGGACGAATGTCCACATAAAAAAGGCCCCTTGTCGCAAGGGATTATGCACGGTGATTCTGTCACCTGTCCACTGCACAACTGGAAAATCAGCCTGGTCACCGGCGAGGCTCTTGGCCCGGATGAGGGCTGTACGCATGTGTATGAAACCAAAGTGGAAGACGGCAAGGTCTTTTTAAGAAACCAGGCTTTATAAGCAGGAAAACGCGATGTTATTTGGTCGAGGCAAAAAAAATCCCATTAAAATTGCCGACAAGGAAGTCAAGGAGTGGAAGTATGCGACCTGCGGCTACTGTTCTACAGGTTGTTCTATTGAAGTGGGTTTGAACAGGGATGGCAAACCGGTATCTTCCAGAGGCGTGGGTGGTGCGGATGTTAACCGTGGAAAACTGTGCTTGAAGGGTATTTTTGAACATGAACTGTTTGACTCTGCCGGACGGGGTTCCGAGCCTAAAATACGTGACTCATTTCATGACCCGTGGCAGGTAACGGACTGGGATACGGCTCTGGATAAGACCTATGCAGGTTTGAAACAGGTACAGGAAAAGTACGGGCGTGATGCAATTGCGGTAATCTCGACCGGACAAATGCTGACCGAAGAGTTCTATACACTGGGTAAGCTGACACGGGGCTTGATCGGCACCAATAATTATGACGGTAATACGACCCTGTGTATGGCCTCTGCCGTTTCTGGTTATAAACGCTCTTTTGGTTCGGATGGGCCACCAGGCTGCTATGAGGACTTTGAGCATACCGACATGCTCATTGCCTGGGGTTCCAATCTGCCTGAGCAGCACCCCATTATCTACTGGCGCATGAAAGAGGCGCAGGAGAAAAAAGGCTTCCCCCTGGTTGTGGTTGATCCGCGAGTGACCATGCTGGCACAAAATGCCGACAGGCATCTGACGATTACACCGGGTACCGATGTGGTACTGATGAATGCGATGATGCATGTGATTCTGGATGAAGGGCTGGAAGACAGGCGCTACATCGAAGCCAACACCAACGGTATCGAAGCACTGGAAGCCGAAGTTGCCAAATATGACCCTAAAATGGCACAAAAGATTTGTGGTATCGATGAAGATACGATTCGTTTGATTGCCCGCCAGTTTGCCAAGGCAGATGCAGCTATGCAAATATGGACCATGGGCATTAACCAGAGTACCCATGGCTCTGACGGTGTGGTTGGAATTAATAATCTGGCGCTGCTGACAGGTAATATCGGCAAGCCGGGAGGAACCAGTTTGTCCATCACCGGACAATGTAATGCCATGGGAACCCGTGAATGGTCGTCCTGTTCCGGCTTGCCGAATCATCGCTATCTGGAAAATGAACAGGATCGCATTGATATAGCCAAATTCTGGAATGTCGATGTGGATTTTTTTCCAACCCGGCGCGGTATGTTCCAGACCGATATTTACCAGGCGATGGAGCTTGGCCAGATCAAGGGGCTGTGGCTCATCGCCACCAATCCGCTGAGCTCCCTGCCGAACACCTCACGTATTCGCAAGGCGATGGAACAGCTGGAGTTTTGTGCGGTGCAGGACTGCTATGAAGATACCGAAAGTGCACAGTATGCCCATGTCTATCTGCCGGCAGGTACCTGGGCTGAAAAAGAAGGGGTTATGACAAATACCGAGCGACGTATCAATGTAGTGAAGCCGGTAGTCAAGCCCCATGGAAACTCCAAACCGGACTTGTGGATTTTCAACCGAATGGCAGAGCGCTTCAACCAGGAAGGTCGCGTTAACTTTCCGGAAAAACCGGCCGATATTTTCCTTGAAATGGGCAAGTTATCCGAAGGGCGACTGTCGGATAATTCGGGTATGACACACGAGCTGATTGAGAAGCACCGTGGCATTCAGTGGCCCTATACACGGGAGCAGGCAGAACGCGGAGAAGCACCTGCCAGGGGCGGGGTGCGGCTATACACAGAAGATGCCACGTTTCGCTATCCTGATGGGAAGGCAAAGCTGATACCACTGCCTTTTATCGATAATAATGAAGTGCCGGATGAAAAGTTTCCACTGTGGCTGAATACCGGGCGTCTGATTGAACATTGGCACGGGCGTACCAAAACCGGAAAACTGAGCAACAATAATAAATACAGTCCTATACCGTTTGCCGAGGTTAACCCGGATGCTGCCAGAGAGCTGGGTATTCTGGCGGGGGATTATATTCGCCTGGTATCGCCACGCTCGGATGCGATCGTCATGGCTCAACTGACACACCGTGTTCCCAAGAATATGATCTTTGTACCGTTTCACTTTCATGACTGCGTGAACCGTTTGACCCTGGGGTTGCTGGATCCTTATTCACGTCAACCGGCCTACAAACAGTCAGCTGTCCGTATTGAACGCATCGAAGACCAGGAAGAGGCTGCCAGGCTCAGTATGGAGATGCGTAAGTTTTAGTCGCTATGCCAGGCCAGGCCGCACACACCCGCATACATTTTCTTTCTCTCCAGAGAGGGGGCAGAAATGATCTCGGGAATCGAGAACCAGATGAAAATAGTAACAGGTTTTATTAAAGAGTAATTATGATTCAAGTACGCGAAGACGAACCCGCCTATGCTTTTCTGCAAGATAAAGAAACCCAGCAGGTAAACCGCTATGGGGCGTCCATAGAACTCCAGGATCCTAAACAGGATGAGCCGCTTAAGGTTAACGGTGAACCAACACCTGCTGAAAACCCCAACCGTTACAAGCAGCACGGTTTTTACTTTACGGCGGACAACTGTATTGCCTGCCATGCCTGCGAAGCCGCTTGCAGCGAAAAGAACGACAATCCGGGGCATATTGCCTTCCGGTCAGTTGGTTTTGTCGAGGGCGGCACCTATCCGGACTATCGTCGTATTAATATTTCAATGGCGTGTAATCACTGTGATGATCCGGTATGCCTGAAAGGTTGTCCAACGCGTGCCTATACCAAATATGCAGAATACGGCGCAGTATTGCAGGATCCTGATATCTGTTTTGGCTGTGGCTATTGTACCTGGGTTTGCCCCTATAACGCGCCACAGCTGGATCCTGTCAAGGGGCAGGTTACCAAATGTAATATGTGCGTGGATCGTTTGGAGGTGGGGCTAAAACCGGCTTGTGTCTCTGCCTGTCTGGGAAAGGCGCTGGAATTTGGGGTGATTGAAAATACACCCGAAGGTCGTACCCAGGTAGAAACAGAAATTCCCGGTTTTCCGGATACATCCATTACTCATCCGAATATTCGTTTTCAGCAAACCCGAGCATTAAGCCGGGATATGAAACGGGTGGATTCTACGCCCCTGAAATATCATAAGGATGACGCTGCCGGCAAATATGTGCCGGTACTTGATCCCAAGCATGGTCAGGGTAAAAAATGGGGAATCAAAACCTTATTGGCATCCCATGAAAATGCACATGTTATTTTCACCTTAACCGCACAAGCTGTTATGGGTGCCTTGGTGCTGCTACTGGTGGCCGGTTCCCTGTTGAAGTTACCCGTGATCAAGAATATCCAGCAATCAGCCGCGGAAATTCCTCTGTTGCTGACCCTGTTTGTCATTATGGGGGTGGGTTTGTACAAGTTGAATATGCATCTGGGCAAGCCACACCGCTTCTATCGGGGTTTTAACAACCTGCGACATTCCCCCCTGAGCAGGGAAATAGCTGGTGTCACTGCCTTCTTTGCCGGTCTGGGTGGTTATACCTTCTTCTCTTTCTTTGATCACCCTGTCGCCACGTTCCTGGCAGGAGCGGCGGCATTGCTGGCGGTTGTGGGCTTTGTTGCCGGTTCCTGGTATATGTACAGACTGTATCGTATCAAGGCACGTCCTTTCTGGGATCACTGGCAGACAGCGAGCACCTTCTACGGTTCCATGCTGAGCCTGGGTGGGTTGTTATTGACGCTACCGGCTATTTTCTTTGTGGAAGAACCGCAAGCACTGGTGCGCTTTATGGCAGGTGTTATTGCGCTGGGATTACTCATTGAAGCGACTGGACTATTCTTTCATCGCCGTTATTTGCAACAGGGAGCAGGAGAAGGGCAGGCTGCTCATTATGAACAAACGACAACCTTCGGCAAGACCTACTGGCTCAGAAACACCTTGTTGCTGATTAATATCTTACTGGTACTGGTGATAAGTTATACGGGGCTTGTGGGTAGCCCTGGAGTGATAACAGGTATATTACTCAGCCTGTCGCTTGTGATTATGGCCTATCTGGGACGAATTCTTTTCTATGCACTGGTGATTCCAACCACCATGCCGGGTGCTTTCTTCTGGAAAAACAAAGGCTTTGTTGAACATGCCCGTGAAGTGGGCCTGGCCTCAATGCCACAACTGGGTGTGGCTTATGAGCGGCACCATGTGTTCAAGTTTGATGAGTTAATGCAGACGATCAGGGAAAACAGCCTGTCTGATATGCTGGCGCATGTACGTGCTGTTCTGACCGGGAAGTAGTCAGGAAAGCGACCGGCAGGCAGCCGAATGGCATTAAACAGGCGTTCCACCTTGTCTAATGCCAGATATTTATACGGCATCACACTGAAAATGATTACGCCGAAAATGACGCCATAGCTGCACTAACAGCTTTGCCCGAGTTAATTTCAACACCCATATCAGACAGTACAGCATCCAGTGCGCCCAGACAGGTCAGTACATTCTGCTGGTTACTGGCAAAGCCCATCAAACCGATACGCCATATCTTTCCCGCCATGGGACCCAGCCCGGAACCTATTTCAAGGTTATAGCGATTTAATAGTTCAGAGCGTACTTTTGCTTCATCGGTACCTGCAGGAAACTCAACGGCATTAAGTTGAGGCAAGCGGTGTGCTTCATCGACGAAGAAAGAAAGTCCCATGGCTTCGATGCCGGCTTTTAGAGCCTGATGGTTTTTATCATGTCGAGCCCAGGCATTTTCCAGCCCCTCTTCCTGCAAGATAACGAGTGACTCATGCAGGCCGTAGAGCGCATTGATGGGAGCCGTGTGGTGGTAAGAGCGCTGGGCACCGCTGCCCCAGTAGTCCATGACGAGATTCAGATCCATAAACCAGCTTTGTACCTTGGTCTTACGGTTCTTGATAACGGCAATCGCGCGCTCACTGAAGCTGACCGGTGAGATGCCAGGAGTACAAGACAGACACTTTTGAGTGCCGGAGTAAATCGCGTCTATTTCCCACTCGTCTACTTTCAGGGGAGAGCCTCCTAGAGATGTCACCGCATCAACAATGGCGAGACAATCGTACTGATGCGCCAGAGCCACCAGCGCCTGTGCATCCGAGACTGCACCTGTGGACGTTTCAGCATGCACAAAGGCTACAATTTTCGCATCTTTGTGATCCTGTAGTGCCTGTTCGACCTTTTCAGCATCAACGGGCTTGCCCCAGTCGTCCTGTACCATAATCGCTTCACCACCACAGCGTTCGACGTTTTCTTTCATGCGCCCACCAAAAACGCCATTTTGACAGACAATAACCTTGTCCCCAGGCTCAATCAGGTTGGTAAAACAGGTTTCCATTCCTGCTGATCCGGGAGCAGAGACTGGCATGGTGAGCTTGTTTTCCGTCAGGAATGCCGCTTGTAGCAGTTCTTTGGTCTCATCCATCATGGAGACAAATACCGGATCAAGGTGGCCGATAGTGGGGCGTGCCATGGCTTCCAGAACACGCGGGTTGACATCAGAGGGGCCGGGGCCCATTAGCGTGCGTACGGGAGGATGAAATGAAGATAGGGTCATAGCGTAGTCCTGTCAGATAAAAAACATAAAGCAGTGGATAATACCGATATCGAAAGTATTGTCCAAGTAACCCGTGGATGTTTGTTACAATTCCTCTTTTCCCTTGTGTTGATACGCTATGGCCTCCCTCCCGACTCTGCACCTCGTTATTCCCGGTTTATTAACACCACTGGCAACCTGGAAACGGGATTATGATTTTGTTCCAGCGTCATCCTTGCTGGTACAGAAACTTTCCGGTATGAAAAAACAAAAAAGCGGGCAGGCAGACTGGATTTCTACCGTTTATGCCTTGCTGCCACCATCATCAGAAACCACTACGGTGTCGCATGCCGAGAATTGCTTTGCTTTTGAGTTCGGGCAAGCACCACCGGTTACGGATGTCCCCGGTGCCGTGTTATGTGCAGACCCCATTGAACTGGAGGCAGGCATGAGTGACATCATGATTGGCACAACAGTGATTGATGATCTGACCCCTCGGGAACAGCAACAATTACAATCCCTGTTGAACCAGCATTTTTCACAGGATGGCTGGTACTTCAGGGTATCCGGGCAGGGGCGCTGGTTTTTATTGCTACCACAGCAACACAAACCGGAGCAGACTTTTTCCATTGAGCTGGCTCTGGGCAAGAGTTTGCGTGACCTGGTGGAAGGCACGGAGGCCGTGCAATGGAGCAAGCAACTCAATGAATTACAAATGCTGTTGTATAGCTCAGTCACCAATCAACAGCGCGAGCAACAGCGTCAACGACAGATCAGTAGTTTTTGGCTATGGGATATCGTCACGCCTGCTTACGCCCCATGTTCTACTGCTGGAGACTTAAAATTTATCGCAGGAGGTGGCTATGAAGGGCAGGTAATGGCACATCATGCCCAGGTTGACTGGATGGATTTCTTTGATGAAGCACCTGATAAAGACCTGACCGGAATCTATATTTATCGGGATCTGGTTATTGCTGCAAGGGAGAATAATCTCGCCATGTGGCAGGAAAAACTGCAACAACTGGAAGCCTTCCTGCCCGTTTTATTCAAGCACAGTCACCGCAGGGTCGTCTTGCATACCGGTGATGGTGTGTTCTGGCAGCAGGGACAAAGTTTGTGGGGGCGGCTCACAGGGGGAAGGTGGCGTCTTAAAAAGACCTTGCTGGATTATCTCTAGGAAGCTGTTTGAGAACTAGCATTTCTAAAATATCACCACGATATATAGTGTATATATGTATTGAAAAAGTACTATATATTGATTGAGGTGCTGATCTTTTGAGTTTTTGGACAACCTCCCAGGAGAGACTCCTGGCGGACGGGAGAAATACTGCTCCGCATTGTACGCGTTAGCTTTTCACCCTGCCGGGAACAAGCA